>JAUVKB010000061.1 GCA_030596405.1 Deltaproteobacteria bacterium | reverse complement strand
TCTCAAGTCTTCTCGTTGACCGATCCTGTATCCACCGGAGTGTCGCAATAATTACCAAACTCCATGCGGCGATAAGACCGATTAAAAACAGCATGAATTGCCAGCTCATCGGTTCAATCATCTTTTTCCCTCCTGGTCTGGCATTCGACACACCGGACGGCATCAGGATTGACGTTCAGCCGTTCCGCCGGAATCGGCCCCTCGCAGTCGAGACAGCAGCGGACACCGCCGATGAAAAGAGGCAGTTCAAATTCCGTTTGCCTTGCCGCATTTAACACATTTTCCCTGAATAAATCCGCCCGGGCATTTGCTTCGTCGCATATATCCATTTATGATATTTTATTCCCAAGTTTTGATAGAATACCCAGCATTTTTGATTGATCAGCGCCCAATTCATGCGCGCTTGCTATTTTCTTATCTGCGGTTCTTGCTACGGTGTATCCGGTGAAAGATGTTGTGAATGCTCCCCACAGGGTTGCGCCCTGCCAGAGGATCAGTTTAACAATCAGATCGAGCAGTTCTTTATCGACATTTAAAGCTGCACAAATAGCGACTACGACGGGCGTGAAAATCGTATAGCCAACAGCGGACTTACCAAGCAGTACCATCATTTTAGGACGGGCCTGCCGCACTAAAGGATCTGTGCTCATGAGGGCGGTTTTGATGACATCTCGCCCGCCAGCCTGATCGTCGTAATCCAGCTTTTTTGTTTTATAGCCGATTTCTTTCAGCTCTACCTCTGTCATCATCCTGGCCTTATCCATCTCTATTTGCTGATCAGGGGTGAGAGGCGCCTTGCCGACTTCAGATAAACCGTCTGTGACGGTTTTAAGACCGGCCTCGATTTTTTGTCCGGCGTCGCCTCCAATTATTGATGCAATCTTCGCAGCCCCTGAGAGGACCGGCCCGACACCTGGTATGAAAGACAATGCTGTTGGCCCAACCGCAGATAAAACCGATTTCCAGTCAAAGCTCATGTTATTTCTCCATTACGTATTTAGCGTAGTTGTTGATAAATTCTTCTTCTGTCCCGGCTCCAAGATGAGTGTTATAGTGCCGTTTCCAGTATCGCGCCAGGCCGGCAATGTCATTTGCCTTTGGGAATGCATAAGGTACCCTTCGATAATGAATCCTGGTCATTGCGATCTGGTAGGCCACATTGGATTCCAGGGCTATTGAAGAAGGACATATTTCCCCGGTCATATTTGCGATAACGCCTGTAAGCTCAGCCCTATAACGAAGGTAATTATTCCAGATGTCTAATTCAGTGTCGGGTTCCATCTGAAATACACCCAGGGCGGGGCCGCCTCCGATCTGCCGAAGATATGTCCCGAATCGTGACTCCTGGGCGGCAGTGCCAAGAAGAAGATTTACGGCAGCCTCAGAGTTCATACCGAGGTCACTCAGCGTGCGCTGAATGAGATCTCGAAACTGTTTTTTGTCAAATGCCATCTTGATTCTCCAATAAAAAAGCCCGGCCATCTGGAGATATTTCTCCAGAAAAACCGGGCTTCGTAAGCCTCTATGCCGAGCTGATTTTATCAGCCCGGCAGAATTTTATTGGCGATCGGATCGCTCTATATGTTGTGCTATTTTATTTCTTTTATACAATATGTCAACATTTTTCTTGTGTTGACCTTTCAGCGTTTGGATATAGCCGCATTTCGGACATTTAATTTCAACGTCCCAGTACTTCCCTTTAAATAGAAGCCGCCCGCATTTTTTGCATTTTACCGATCTTGTAGCTTTATCCATTTTTCGTGTTTTCGTCCCTTCGTGCTTTCGTGATTATCTTTTTGCTAAAATTCTTTCTTCTGATAGCCTTCATTTCTTCGCCTGTAATTCTTTCCGGCTCCTGGACTTCGCTGGGTTGCCGAGGATGAAAGCTGCCGTCTCTCTCAGACTGGTTCTTTTTTACTTCCGTCTTACGGTCCAGATTGTTCGCTATATCATATACGGCAGATCGCAGATAGCCGTGTGTTTTCAGCGGCAAGCTTGGGGGAGGGTTTTCAATCACCCTATCCATTGCCTGGCCCCATATAGCCGCAGAACTCGGTCTGGCAACCTGCCCTTTCCATTGTACATAAGGTTTGGAGGCCCTTGTTTTCAGGTCAAAAAGTAAATTTAAAACCGTTTTCCATCGCAGGGAGTTCCCTTGTTTTCTAAATAGCGCAAGATAAGCAAAACACCGGCTCCCCACAGCATGCGGCATCTCCGAAACTAACTTTAAACATTGCCTCGCAACCGGATCATTCTGCCACGCCTCCGCGCTATGCACTGCCCCGCAGCTGGGACAAATCAATTTCATTTTTTTTCCAGTTTTTTAATCCGTGCCTTTAAGTTCCGGAACATGGTTGACCTGTTCATGTGTTGTATTTCATAATGCAGACAAGCTTCCAATATCTGCAGATTTTCTTCATTCTTAATATCAATCCCTGCTTCATCCACCGACGTCCCGCAAATGCTTTTTACCCGCCGTATCAATTCTTTATCCGGGATCATTTTCATTTTTGTCCTTTCGTAACGATATAGTTCACCTGCCCTGCGTTTTAGGGTCACGGTGAAACGCCTGGTTAGCCATCAAACAGCTTGAGCTGTCGAGTTAATTCTTTCACTCTTTTACAAGTAAGCGCATAATAAGTTTCATCAAGTTCGCATCCAACAAAATTTAGCTTGGCATAATGCGCTGCTATAGCACTCGACCCGCTTCCCAAGTGGGTATCAATCACCCTCTGCCCTCTCTCTGTAAATTTTTCGAATAACCATTGATATAGGGCTATTGGTTTTTGGTTTGGGTGTATCCTTGAACCCCTCTCTCCACCTTTTAAAAAACCGTTCCATTCACATTCACATTTTCTAACTAACTTATTAAACGACTGAAAAGCGATTTCGCATTCTGACATTGGGGACCCGGTAAGTTTTTTATCCCAAATAATAGCTCCGCTATGATATAGGTGTTGAGGAAAATAATTCATTCCAAAAATTATTTGGTGGACACTAATCCTGAAAAGTTCATCAAAATACACCTTGCCAGGGACTTTATTGTGGTTTGCATAGTGTTTTAATTTTTTACCTCTCTTTGTGTAAATACCTTTATTCCCAAAGGTTCCGTCACTTGCCCCAACATTATATGGAGGGTCAACAATAGCTAAATCAAAAGATAGGTCTGGTTGTTTCCTCATATAGTCTATACAATCGGTATTTAATAGCTTGCTTTCCATAACTTTCTCTTTGATGGCTAACGACCTAATCAGCAGCGCTGCGTTTTGCGTCTGCTGCATGGCTGGTTATGCCCCTTTGTAGGGCAGAACGTTTTGCAATTCTCTTTCAACACCGCCACCATCTCGGAAATTTGACCACTCTGCATAATGGTGTGGACAATAATGTAGGTCGGGGCCAATTTCCACCGCATGGTATTTGCATAACGGTCTGTCGCAAGTTTTGCCGCCGCCAACAGGATAATCGCAGAGATAATCTGCTACATCGCCACATTCCCGGCAATGCTCTCCGAATCGCCCACAAAGAAAGCCCGTGTGCTCACGCTCGGAGTTATATTGTTTGTAGCAAGGCATATATATTCCCCAGGGTATAACGATTTAGTTCACATACACCAGAAGCCAATGATAACTTTGCGAATCTCAAAATGCCCATGCTTCTGGTGTTGTGTGCAACGACTGGTTAGCGGGCGTTAATTGTCCATCCTTCGTCAACCCTTATAAATTCATAATCAGATGAATCCATTAATAACTGCATTGCTTCATCTTCATCGATTTCATATTCATCGCAGGCTTGACTAAACAAATAATCCGGCAATCTTGTTTCTCCGACATAATTTACAATGCCCTTCACAAAGTCGTTACTTGTAAATAAATTATTAATGCTCATTGTCATATCTCCTAATCTACCCGCTAACAGTGTAATAAACGGAAAACTTTTATCCGTGTGTGTCCGTGTGTAGCTTGCCGGGGCATAGCCGTAGGCGACGCCTGGTCTGTGGCTAAAACCTTCCTTCATACTGTTAATTCTGACAGTATCTCCTGCAGCTCCGCTGCCTTCGCCTGCATCGCCGACACCTGCGCTTTCGGCAGCAGAACCGATCCGAATTTCTTCCCAATTTTTTTCAGATCCTCTGAATATTGCTCCGGGTTTTTCATCATCCTCTCTAAAAACGCATCCACAACAGCAATCGCAGCCGGCGCTCCATCCCTCCTGATCCCTGGCCCCTGGTCCCTGGCCCCTGACTTATCAACCAGCTCCTCAAACTCAAAAGAAAGCTGCGTCATCATCTCAACCATGACCGATTTTTTTCCCCGGGATGCCTTACGAAATCCTGTTATCCCGCGCTGACGAAAACTATCAAAAAATTTATCGCCCTCTTCCTCGCTATCCGCAACCCAGTACCCGCCGCCGTTGCCGGCTTTCGACAAAATGGAAATGTGATCATGCTGCATAAGTAGATGATTATGCATACGCCGGACGTTGCGTTTCAGCAAACCGAGTTTTCTCACCGCATACTGCCTGTAGCCATTGAGCATCAATAGCAAATCTTCTTCGGGCATCGAGAGGTCTTCAAGAGCATGATAAAATTTAATTGCCAGCTCATCCGCACTGATCTTATTATCCTCGCCCACATGGTCAATCCACAACAGCCCAAGAAAACAATTCTCCGCATGCGTCAGCACTTTGTTATGATGCCCTGTCCGTGAGTCAATCCCAAGATCTTCCAGTTTCATAATCTTACCTCTTATTCTTCATATCCTGCGGCCGCAAACGCTTCGCAAAAGTCCCTGAACTTACTTTTTTTTGTATCGACGACCCTTACCTCATAGCCTATCAGCCCTTTGAGTCGTAGCGCCTCTTTATTTGCGCTAATCCCTAACCGGAACCTGCCCAGGCTGATAATTTGCCCGCCGTCAATCCGAAGTAACAACGCATACCGATACCACGGAATCCACTCCAGATCGCTTGCGTTTTTATGCTTCATGTCACCCTCCCGGTTGTTTTGGACTTTCCGCACTCCGCATTCCGCACTCCGCAATCATCCCTGCCCACCGCCTGCCAGAAATCTAAAAAGGTACGCCCGAATGGTGGCCGCAATACACTCAACGATCACAAGTATTTTCCGCGCCTGTTCCAGGCTCATTCCACCCGTCATGGAATCGCATTCCCGTTCAATATCCCGCACTAACTCCTTTATCTTTTCAACGTTATTCATTTTATTTTTCCTTTTCGTGTTTTCGCTCTTTCGTGCTTTCGTGATTATTGTTTTCCTCTGTGCTCTCTGTGGTAAAATCCCTTTCGTGTCCACCGAGGCCTGCCCCCGGTGGACACTGGAGGTCGCCGTCATTACCGCCACGGGCGCGGGCGGGAAAAAACAGATGTCAGACGTCAGATGTCAGATCTCTGACTTCTGGCCCCTGATCTCTGGCTTCTTCTATTTCATCCTGAGCGATGCCGATGATCACACGCGCCA
The DNA here is from genome assembly GCA_030596405.1 of Deltaproteobacteria bacterium. Lineage (GTDB taxonomy): Bacteria > Desulfobacterota > Desulfobacteria > Desulfobacterales > JAUVKB01 > JAUVKB01. The sequence goes on along the minus strand of JAUVKB010000061.1, from coordinate 5,404 downwards.
GGATAACTACTGTACAAATTAACAGTATCAGCATCAGCCAGCCGCGGCTGTCGCTGATCGCCTGCATGAAATTCAAAAATATCTCCATCATGGTCGCTTCGCTCCTGTTCACGGTTCACGGTTTTCTAACTTTCTCTTTCTTCATGATCATGATCATGATCAAAAAAACCGGGAGTATACGCGTTGCACAAAAATTCTTTGGATTGGCTATGGACAATAATGGCTTCAGGGAACGCATCTTCCATAACTAAAACAGGCTTGCCTGCCCCGACTATTGCCAATAAAATATCAGTGTCAGGTATAAACTCGTTGCCGTTATATTTGATTGTGCCTGTTCGCGTTACAATTCTTGTTTGCATCGGCATATTATTTACCTCCTATCTTTTTCATTCAATATTCGATGTTGGACGTTCGATGTTCATCCCTTTTTTATCCTTTAGCGCCTTTGCGCCTTTGCGTGATTCTGATCCTTGATCAACGTCATCACCCTGAGCACCTGCTTCAATTTCCCCACATCCCGGCAAAACCGCAGATCATCCACCCCGCACTTTGCTTTGACCAGGCCGGTCATACGCGCCTCGCCGTTTTCCATATCCTGGACGGTCGAGCGGATGCGGTCCTGCAAAGCCTGAACCTGGTTGGTGTTTTGAAGTTTCCATCGTTTTGGACCCACGGAACCGGGTTTTTTCTTAAAACCCAGCGTCTCAAAATATTTCACCAGGTTTTCCAGCTCAGGGACCGACATGGCAGCAGCAGACGTAACCCTGTATCTCGAAAGAATATCTTCATACTCCACACGGCTCAGCCCTAATTGATCCTTTGCGATATGCACAATCCCTAACAGACCGTTTCGCTGCTGTTTAAATCTATTCGGCGACTTTTTCCCGCCACCTTTTAATGCTTTCATTCTTGAGCCCTTTAATTCCAGAAATCGGTATGAACAATTTCCTTGTAAAATTTATCTCTGTGCCTGACCCGAAATATCTTCTGCCTCACCTTTTTCCCCGCTTCCTCAAGATATCCCTCTGCAATAAGTCGCCTGACCGTCATATATATATAGGTATTGGAAACATCGGTAAGCTGCATTATGTCATTAATAGAAAACACTCCCCGTACATGCATTGCCCTGAGAATTGCATGCAGTTTTACCAGCCTCTGTTTTGGGCGGCGGATATTCCTCTCTATGGTTTTTCTTGCGCCCTGGCTCAAAAGCCATTTCACATGAGCGAGATCATCAATATCTGTCAGCAGTATATTTAAACTCATTTTCAGCCCTTAATCACTTCATCAACAAGCTTGTCGGTTATCGCGGTCAGGCCGCTGGCCTTCATTTTCCTCTCCGCAGACAGTGCATCCGTTAATATGTTCCGAAAATCTCCGTGTGAATGCCGCAACAATTTGCTCGTTTGCTCCGGGGTGATTCGCTGGCCGATTGCCTGCATGTAAAAAACCGTTATGTCCGCCTGGGTCGCGGGCTCAAAGTCAAGTACGCTTCTCACGCGGCTTGTAAGCCTTCTTTCCCTCATCAATTTTGCTTTCAGATCCTCTTCACCTATAAGCATAATGGGATTTTTGCAGATATCGTGCAGGTTGCGGATCACGTTCAGGCATTTCAGATTCATCCGATCAGCCTCGTCGATCATTATGACCCTCCGTTTTGTGGCCAGGTCATTTTGTATCATTTCAACGCATCTCTCCCGGGATCGCGGACGTGTTCCGCAAAGCCGGAATACAATCTCACGCAAAAGCGCTGTATATGACCAGTCCTCCTGGTACAGGATGTAAACGGTCTGCGGATTTTGCGAAAAAAGCCTTTCAGCGGCTATGGTTTTTCCCCGGCCTGCAGGCGCTACAACAGCGGCCATTTCCACACCCAGCGCCACGGACAGGAGATCATCGCACATTGCCGTCAGGCGCTGGTAATTAACTGTCTGGATAAAAATATTACTTTTCATTATTAACCCTCTCAGTTCTTACGCTATTCTTGTAAATATCCCAGTATGCCCGGGTGTCATCATTCATCCCGGATTCAAAGCCCAGGACAAATTCCCTGTCGCTGTCCTCCAGCCCGTATCCCTGGCTACCCTGGTCAAGGCACCATTGATAGCGGTCAACATCGGTGTCGAAAAACGGTTTTCCCTTGTATTGATAATTCTCTATCTTTGCGATATCCGCGGCTAACTCCTCTTCGGTTCGCGGCCGGACACGCTCTTTGATTTGCGCGACATCGGCTTTTTGTTTTGCTGTGATCAGGGCAGCGGTTTTTTCGATAGCCGGCACCGTGGAATATTCACGGAAATCCGGAACCCTGCTGGTCAACTCGCGGTATTGTGTAAGGAAGGCTTTGCGCAGGCGCCGTTTTTCTTCGATCTTGCGACCGGCTAAATCTTGATCCTTCATGGATGAATATTCCACCGGCACAGCCCGGCAGATATATTGATTGTCCTTAAATATAAGAAGCCATTCCGGGTCCATCGGATCATATCGTAAATCCACCCGTGTCCCGCTCAGTGGGACCAGGTCATCATGCTCATATATGCGGTTGTTGAGATGTATCCTGCCGCGATCCACCATTCGACCCCTGAAGACACAGGCTAAAAACACCAGGTCAATAGCCTCTTCGGACAATCTCCTGGGACGCCATCCATCCATATAGCAACGTTTCAGGCACTCCATCGGCGTGACTGTTTTCGGGCGCGGTTTCCATGCCCATTCTTTCAACACGCCTCGGTGTTTTTTCGTTTTATCGTAATAATCCATCGCAAGATACATCTTGACTACGAACTCGGAAAAGGTCAGCAGCTTGCCGGCTTTTGCCAGGCTTACAATCTCTGCCTGATCGACATCCTGCTCCTCGCCCGAGTCGGTTAGCCGCTTACAATATCCGGGCACATGAAAATGATCGCGCAAAATACCCTCGAAAACGTTGAATGTGCCCTCGATCATTTTTGCCTTGGCGTTTTTGACAATGGCTTTTTTGTGTGTGCCTGGTAAAATCGTGCAGGGATTGACGGTTTCAGCATCCGTTTCGTCCATGTTCATCGACGCGTCAGTAGTATATTCAGCCGACATGCCAAGTGTTTTGATGTCCGCCATGATACCCATGATGTAGCGGGATAGTTCGGGCCTGCCGTTGTCGGTGTAAATCGATGTGAACGCCCCGAATATTTTAACCCCTATCCGAAGGGCCAGACCGACCATATATGCATCGTATTTGCGTCCTACGGCGCCGCCGTAAAAATTGCGCGTGCGCAGATCCTGCCAAAAAAATCCTTCCGGGCGGAACACTTCGCCCGTGTCATCGTCTGTCACCCAAAAATCGAATCTGTGCTGATCGCCGACAAGGATCTCAAAGGGATCGAGGTCCGCATAGCTTCTCAGTACCGGGGGCAGGGTGTTATCTAAAGCGCGCAGTCCGCCGCGCTGTAGCGCTAATAGTTGCGGGGTGACTCTTTTATTCAGCCACCACATTGCGCTTTCATAACAGCCGATTTTCCAGCCGTTTTTATGGGCCTCTATAATAAGGATGTCGTAAAGCGCATCTTTGGCGATTTTACGGTGTTCTTTTTTAAGACAGCAGCCTACCCACCAGTCGATTGCGGCATGTGTCCATGCCCTGGGCTCTCCGCCGTTTTTCTTGGAGTGTTTTAATCCGGCCAGCCCCTTTTTTTCGTATTTCTTTATCCATTTATATATGGTTTGCCAGGTCGTATCATTTTTAATGGCCACAGCCTCGACCCACTTGCGCTTTTTCCAGCCCCCCGGTACCTCCAGGGCCTCCTGAACAACACCGGCAATCCGCCGAACCCTGGGATCACGGATAACATCCATCGAAATAGCAGTCTGATCGCTCCATGCAGCATTTGTATGCTGGTTCCCAAACCCCGCATTCTGCAATCCGCAACCCGCAATCGTCAACGATGCTTCAAGCGCCGCTTCCGGCGCCAGGTACGGGATAATATCTGTCGATATAGTTTCCATATTTTTCACCAAAAGCTTTTGAATGTCAGAAGGCAGGGATGAAACCGGGTATTTCTTTATCTTGCCGCCCCGGGCCTTTTTTTCAATAAAGCGCCAGCCTTCTTTTTTTGCTTTTTTAGACACCGCCTGTTTTGATATACTTATCGATTCTGCAATATCCTTCACCGTCAACGACATCTGCCCACTCATATATTCCTGCCCCTCTCGATCTCGCGTAGAAACATCATTCGCTTTTTCTTGTTTGCCTGGGCATTTTTAATCTGTTCATCCAGCCGTTGTATCTCCGCCCTCAGCGCCTCCGGCCCCGGTAAAACAAAAAGCCCCGCTATCCGGCCCATTATGATCAGCGGCTCATTGCATCCTGTAACCTTGCAAAAGGCCGGTAGATATTCAGCCGGGGTGTGGCGTCCTGGGCGTCCGTTAATTTCGTCGGATTCCCTGGTCCATGAATAAACCATCTCTTTTGTTATGGATTCGCCAAGTAAATGACTCATCTCGCCCGCGATCTGAGGTGTTGATAAAGGACATCCTTTTCTGGCGGCCCTCAGAGATGCGCGAAGCTGGGTGATGACGTTGAATTGTCCTGCGTTGCCGGATGTATTAAGGTGAGATTGTTCTGAAAGGTTTTGCAGATACTCATAAATAGTTATCTGCTTATCGTATATTTTTGCTCTACACTTAGACATTGACCCGCCTGGCAAAATGGTTTAAGTAAATAAAAAAACAGATTAGCCGGTCTTTTTTAGAAAATAATCTGGGAAGACATATTTTTTATCCCGGCCAATCGCCCTTGCCACCGCCTCCATGATCCGGTTGGAAACAAAATCGCGGTCAACAACATGAAAGGAGAGAAGCAACATGACACCACAGGCAGCGCAAACGGTATATGACGAAATCGTAGCCCACATGAACAAGCAGGGCGGTACATATTTCTCATGGTACGTGGGCATCGCTTCTGATTGGGAAGACCGTCTCTTTGGCGACCATCAGGTCCCAATAAAGGATGATTATTGACACATTGCGAGTCAGTGTTTCAACGATACTGACGCACGCAATGTGGAGCAGACGCTCCTTAATCTCGGCTGTGACGGTGGAGGTGGTGGCGGAGATCACACCACCGTGTACGTTTATGCATATCTGAAGGGTTCTCAGACGAACCCATAGATATTGAGACATACGAGCATCGAACAAGTGTTGGTAAACAATCATAATAAGACAAACCAATGAAGGCGGATCAGAGATACTGACCCGCCTTTTCGGTTGTTTATGAGTGATTGGTTACTTTTTCCGGACGGATATTCGTTTTGTTCCGGAAATGTTTTTTACAGTCCCACTAACGCCTTTATTCCTCATGGCCTTTGCCGCATCTTTCATTAGCGGTTGCGGGACTTGGAGGACTCGTTGGGGCCTGCCGCTAGCCTTT
>JAUVKB010000190.1 GCA_030596405.1 Deltaproteobacteria bacterium | reverse complement strand
GATCGGCTGAAGGATTTTGGGAAACGATTGAACCTGTGCTCATCGAACTCGGCAAAAAAGTCCCCATTATCTGTCTTGGCCATGATCCTTCTTACTGGATGCTTTCAACGGTCAAACCGGAAATCGTTGCAACAATCAATTCCTACCTTGTCATAAACGGTGAAGAAAATTTTACCAATATGCTTTCTTATATCGCCCGCGAGGTCGGCGGACTGGAGATAGAGGCAAAAGAACCCGTGCCGATACCCTGGGAGGGGCTCTACCATCCGGATTCGTCTGCAAACTGTTTTGCCACGGTGGACAAATACCTTAAATGGTATACAACCTGTAAAAATGTTAAAGACAAACCGCTTGAGCCGGCAGTGGGGATACTTTTTACAAGACATCAGTGGGTGAATGAAAATTTAGAGGTGGAAGATCTTATTATTCATGAACTCGAAGCGCTCGGTCTTTATGTCATCCCTGTATTTTCATACTCGATCAGAGACGATGAACGCGGATGCAAAGGGAGCGGGCAAATGGTTTGTGATACTTTTTTGCGCCCTGATGGAAAATCCCGCATAGATATCATGATCAAACTGCAAAACTTTTTCCTTTCAGGCAGCCGTGAAAAAGGGCCGAATAATGAAGGCGTTGCAGCAGAGGGCGTTGAAATTTTAAAAAAGCTCGGGGTGCCGGTCGTATCTCCGGTAACGTCGTATTACAAAACAGAAGATGAATGGGAGGCGGATTCACAAGGGCTTGGAAGCGGTGTGGGGTGGTCTGTCGCCATGCCTGAGTTTGAAGGGGTGATCGAACCGATTATCGTGGGCGCTACAAATAATACGGATAATGATCTTCAAAGAAGGATGCCGATAAAAGAGCGGTGCAAAAAAATTGCCGCAAGAGTTGCTGCATGGGTAAACCTAAAAAGAAAACCGGTTAAAGAACGCAAAATTGCATTTATCTTAAACAACAATCCTTGCGCATCAGTAGAAGCCTCGGTGGGAGGCGGCGCACATCTTGATACCTTAGAGAGCGTTGCAAGGATCATGCACCGCATGAAAGCTGAAAATTATACGGTCACACCGCCAAAAGACGGCAAGGAGCTTATCGAGGTCATAATGGACAGAAAAGCGATTTCCGAATTCAGGTGGACGACAATCGACGAGATCGTAGACAAAGGCGGCGTACTTTCCTTTGTCTGTCTTGATGAATATAAAAAATGGTTTGACACGTTTCCTGAAAAAACAAGAAAACGGATTTGTGAGGCATGGGGTAATCCTCCCGGAGAGGAAAAGGACGGTGTTCCCGCGGCTATGGTGTATAAGGGAAAAATAGTGGTAACAGGCGTGAGTTACGGCAATGCCGTGGTTTGCGTTCAACCGAAACGCGGGTGCGCGGGTTCAAGATGTGACGGCAGGGTATGCAAAATTCTTCACGACCCGGATATTCCGCCGCCCCACCAGTACCTTGCGACCTATCGATTTCTTGAAGATATTTGGGGAGCCGACGTTCTTGTTCATGTTGGAACCCACGGCAATCTTGAATTTTTGCCGGGAAAATCTACAGGGCTTTCCGCTTCGTGTTTTCCTGATATGGCAATCGGCAATATACCGCATCTTTATATTTATAATGCAGACAACCCGCCTGAAGGAACCATAGCCAAACGCCGCAGTTATGCTGCGCTGGTGGATCACATGCAGACAGTTATGATTCGGGGAGGGCTTTACGATGAACTGGAAGAACTGGACCGGTTTTTAGGAGAATACGAGCAGGTAAAAGAGATAGACAAGGGACGTGCTCATATACTGGAACATCTGATTTCAGATTCTGTTGAAAAAACCAGGCTTTTGGAAGGGGCAAAACTTTTGCCGGAGGCAACCTTTGATGAAAGGGCAAGGGCGGCGCATCAGGCCTTAAGTCTTGTGAGAAATTCAGGAATACAGGACGGTATGCATATATTCGGCGATCTGCCGCAAGGTAAAAGGCGCATCGATTTTATCAGCTCTATCCTCCGTTACGACACGGGCGAAGATATCTCCCCGCGCAAGGTAGTATGTGAGCTGATGGGGCTCAATCTGGGCGAACTTTTAAGCGATCAGGGAAAAATATCGTCAAGCCGGCAAAAAAGTTACGGCAAGCTGATAGAAGAGATCGATTTTTTCAGTTCAAGCTTGATCGAAGCGGTTCTATCTGAAAAAGATATCGATTTATCGGAAAAAATAACAAAAATTTTAGGCAACAGTTTAGCAAGTGATATTGATCTGAATAAAATCGGCATAATTGCCGAAAAGATACGGGATTTAAACCAAAGGATAGATGATTCAAAGGAGATAGATGCCCTGCTTGGCGGTTTTAACGGGGCTTATATACCTGCCGGGCCGTCCGGTCTTATAACAAGAGGAAGGGATGATATACTTCCGACAGGCAGGAATTTTTATTCTCTCGACCCTAACCGGATTCCTACCAAAGCTGCCTGGGAGGTCGGAAAAAGGCTGGCTGACGCCCTGATTGAAAAGCATAAAAAAGATACGGGAAAACTGCCTGAAAATGTTGCGATTGCCTGGATGTGTTCAGACATCATGTGGTCCGACGGTGAAGGCATGGGGCAAATAATGTACCTTCTCGGCGTAAAACCGGTTTGGCTCTCAAACGGAAGGTTAAAAGGCTTTGATATTATCCCTTTAAAAGAGTTGGGCAGACCGCGAATCGACGTGACGATCCGGGTTTCCGGTATTACCAGGGACAGTTTTCCGAACTGCATAGACGTTATCGACGAAGCGGTTCAGGCGGTGGCGGCCCTAAAAGAGCCGGAAGATATGAATTTTGTCAGAAAACATACTCTTGCTCAGATAGGAAAATCCCACGGGGTTTCAAAAGAAGACTGGCGTGACGCCACGTTCCGGCTCTTTGCCTCAAAACCGGGGACATATCAGGCAGGCACCCAGCTTGCAGTTTATGCGTCTGCATGGAAAACCGAAAAAGACCTTTCAGATATCTTTATTTACTGGAACGGGTATGCTTACGGCAAGGGGGTGTTCGGCGAAGAAAAACACCGCCGGTTTGCAGACAACTTAAAGACGGTCGATGTAACTTACAGCAAAGTCGTTTCAGACGAATACGATCTTTTCGGCTGCTGCACATATTTCGGCACGCATGGTGGAATGACTGCCGCCGCCAGAAATCTTTCCGGGCATGAAGTAAAAACATATTACGGCGATACCCGTGAGCCTGAACATGTCGAGGTAAGAGATATGGCAGATGAGATAAGGCGGGTGGTTCGAACAAAGTTATTAAATCCCAAATGGATCAACGGGATGAAGCGCCACGGGTATAAAGGCGCCGGAGACATATCCAAACGGGTCGGCCGGGTTTACGGCTGGGAGGCGACTACCCGTGAGGTTGATGACTGGATATTTGACGATATTACCAAAACCTTTATTCTGGATGAAGAAAACCGGAAATTTTTTGAGGAAAACAACCCCTGGGCCATGGAGGAGATCGGAAGACGACTCCTTGAGGCGGAAAAGAGAGACCTGTGGAATGCAGACCCTGATGTGCTAAACGGATTAAAGGAAGCGTATCTGGAAATCGAAGGATGTATTGAAGACCGGATGGATAATGTTAAAGGAGATTTTCAGGGCGGTTCAGTAGATATCATAACATTTGAAGAGATGGGAAAATTAAAAGAGATAATGAAAAAGATATGATGTTTAAAAAAATATATCCATTTTCAGCCATTGTCGGGCAGGAAGACTTAAAGCTTGCGTTGCTGCTTAATGCGGTTAATCCGAAGATCGGCGGCCTCCTGATCAGGGGGGAAAAGGGGACTGCAAAGTCGACTGCGGTGCGGGCTCTGGCAGCGTTGCTGCCCGAGATCAGGGTGGTTGCTGGATGCCCCTGTTTTTGCGATCCCGATGATCAGGATCAAGACAGGATGTGTGAAAGGTGCAGGAAAAAAGAATCCGCGCACAAAATTCAATATCAGAAAGTCAGGGTTGTGACTTTGCCGCTTAATGCGACGGAAGACAGGGTTGCCGGTGGAATCGATTTCAGCCTGGCGGTCAAGAAAGGGAAACGCTCTGTTTTGCCCGGACTCCTGGCTGATGCCAACCGGTCGATCCTTTACGTGGATGAGGTGAATCTTTTAGACGATCATATCGTGGACATCATTCTGGATTCGGCTGCCTCCGGTGAAAACCGGATTGAGCGGGAAGG
>JAUVKB010000155.1 GCA_030596405.1 Deltaproteobacteria bacterium | reverse complement strand
CAAATACTGATGCCTCTTACTCCTTTAATAGATATAGTTTTCATGCTTTTGATCTATTTTTTGCTTACTACCAATTTTATGGTCGACGAGGGGATAAAGATCAAACTCCCTCAGGCAAAAGCCTCTGCTCCACAGACGCAAAAGGAGATCACGGTATATGTGGACAGGCAGGGTAATGCGTTTATCGAAAATATAAAGCTCTCCTATGAAGCTCTTTTTAAAAACCTGAAGGAGAAAATCGGCGGACGTCAGGACGTGCTGGTTGTTATCAAGGCAGACAGAGCCGTGATACTAAATAAAGCGGTTAAAGTTATGGATATGGCAAAAGCAGCGGGCGCGGGAAGATTATGTCTGGCAACGGAAAAAGAGTAGATACCACAAGCTTTGGACTTGAAAAAAATAAAAAACCAAACCGGCTGTTTCAATGTCTTATTGTTGTTTCCCTGTGCATTCATCTGGTGATATTTTTTCATATTGCGGGGATATACAAGTCCAAAACATTAACACATATAGAATTTACCCTGGCAAATATATCAAAAACGGTTGTGCGCAATATTCCAAGGCCGAGATCAAGACCGAAAACAGTCTCACGGTCGAATGAAATTAGACGGATTTGTGTTCAAAAAAGACTGGTTCCGCGTTTTAAGTCTGTTAAAGTTGATAATGCAAAAGATCTGCCCGCTTCCCTGATGGAGAGTATAAGTATGCCGGATGCGCCGGGTGACAATGGGTTGAATATCTCGGACTGGCAGGCCGGGGCAATGACAGGAGTAAACGACTATTTTACTGCTAATGATTATTTTGAAATGGTAAGGCTTAAGATAGAAAGCTGTAAAACATATCCTGATAGCGCCAGGGCAAGGCATGTGGAAGGAAAGGTTGAAATTCGGTTTGTGATCGAACCGGACGGCCGCATATCCTCGCTTTCCATTATTAAAAGTTCAAGAAACAGGGCGCTTGATAATGCGGCAAAAAATGCGGTTAGAGCCGCTTCGCCATTTTCAAAACCGCCGGCTAATCTGTTCAAGGACAAACTTTTGTTAGAGCTTACAATTTTGTTTGAACTGGCATAATTTTTTACTTTGTTGGTTCAAGCTTTTTTATAGGTAAAAGTTGAAGGGAGGTGAAAACAAACATAAAAGGATGATTATTTGATATGAGCGTTAAAAAAAGGAAGGCCGCCGTTCCCGGGCAGGGGTTTGCAGGCTTCCTTCACTAAAAAAAAGGAGGTCAAAATGAAGGTAATAAAATTTTTCATTGCCGCAATGATATGCTTCCCGTTTCTTATTCCGCAACAGGGTTTTTCACAGGTGGAAACGGAAGAAAAGGTATATCGGCTTGACAAGGTTATCGTGCGGGATCATCCCCTGAAGGATGAGTCCATGGGGTGTAACCGGTGACAGGCGAAATGAGGGTGTTAACCCGTCGATTAAATAGACTACCTCCGTGATACCGGACTTGATCCGGTATCCAGTGTATTCCTGGATCGGAGTCTTCGCTTACCTCCCGCCTTCGCGGGAATGACAATCTGTTCCTTGCTCGTTCCCATGCTCTGCGTTGGAATGCATACCTGACCTTGCTATTGCATATATCTACCTCTTATATACCCAAATCATTGCTTGTGCTCGAATATCTCCAGTACCCGGTTATACGTTCCAACGCCTTGAGCGTGGGATCGAGATTGAAATTCCTCTCAATCCCCCCTTTGCGAAAGAGGGACGGAAAGAGAACTTCCTGAGTTAATGACATTGATGTCAGGGTTAATTGCCGGTTATGACGCGGTGTTTCTAAGGCCTGCCGCGATGTTGCGGTTAATATTGATTATCGACGTGAGTTTTTCGGAAGAAGGAAAGCTCATGACTTCAAAAATTCGTCTGTCAATAAAAGCGCTTAACCTGATTAAATCCAGTTTCAGCTTTCCGGGCAGAGGGTTGTCTTCTCTTGCCAGCTCCCCCTGAAATATACTCCAGACCCGCTGATTGAATTTCAGAGCAGCGTCCAGCTTTTCATCCCTGTTATCAATGTCCCAGTTGTCCTGGCAGTCCTTTAATTTTACAGCCGCCCGGGTGAGAACATCCGCTTCTATTTCACGGCCTGACATAGTGACCTTGTTAACGGAACTATAAGCTTCCACAGGATTCGCATACACGATCGAGTACCTCCTCTTCATAGCCAATCAGGGTTTTTGCCAGTTTCAGGGCCTGGTAATATTTATTATCAAGGATATCTTCGCTGATTTGGTCAATCAAACCCAACATGCTGGGCGCGGCCTTTAAGACATCCTTTACCAGGCACCAGTAAGTCTTGTGGAGTTCTGCCGGATTTTTTTCATCAATATACATAAGCTGTATGACAAAATAAATTTTGCGAGCCGGTGAATATGCGTCATCCGTGCCCAGGATGTCTTTTTCCCTGAGTACAGGAACCCTGTTTTCGATCACAAGATTACTAATCGAGCTGCCTCCGGTTACAACAGCTCCGCCTAATATCATTTTTTCATGCGGTCTTAACGTTATTTTCAGCGCCATTGTATGCTTCCTTCTGTTTGTTGAATGATATTGCATCGTCTAATTCATAAGCGTGAGTAGTTGAGATTGAGATTCGGTCAAAGTCTGCTCTGCCTTTAACGTGAGTTCATATCCCAGGCTTTTGCTCGTAAGTTCCATCAAGTCCTCCCTGTCCGATGATGCAGGTTCTTCTTCATCTTCGGGGAAAACGCCGGTAAGTTCAGTCTTTTGTTTTTCAAAATGTCCCATGATATTTGAGGTGTCTTCTGCCAGGTCGTCACGCATCTGTCGGAGCTGTTCCCCGGCCTCGCGCAGTTTTTCCAGCGAAGAAAAAACCTCTTTATCTGAAGCATCTTCCGCAAGACCTGGAATATCAAGATAATCAGCGCTGCTTTTATCTCCCGGCGCAAATTCATGGCCCGCGGCTTCAATCTCGAATTCTTTGACCTGCGGAATGGTCAATCGTTCAATTTGCTTCCGAAAGGAGCTGAAACTTTTTAGTATTTTCACACGTTCTTCACTGTCGGCTGGAAAGGGTGGAAAATTTTTTTCTATTTTTTCCAACGCGGATTTCATCCGGTCGGTAAAATCCTCCATCTGTTCCATTGTCCTTCCCGCGTGCCGAATGGTTGTCGCGATTTTATTCAGCCTGGAATTTAAGGAATCAAGCTTGTCTAACACAAAAGGTTTGCCCCCTGATTTTATGTCCGAAACATCAGTGGACAGGCTTTGCCTTTCAAGTTTGATCTGCTTGACGCGCGATGTCTTGACCTCGTTGGCCGGTTTGTCATTTGATACGGCCTGGGCGCTTGTAATTTCTGTGAGTATCATATTTTCACCTCCTGAGCATCAAGATGATGGAAGGGGGATTGCTCCCCCTTCCCGCCCAAATGGTGGTCGGTTAGCAGCCGATTTTATGGCTGGATTAAAAAAGCCTCAGCACGGATTGTGCCGCTTGAGACGCCAGGGACAACGAGGTGGTGCCCAGGGCCTGGCGCGTCTGGAGCATAAGCATGTTAGCGCTTTCCTCGTTCAGGTCGGCATTTGTCAGGTTTGCCGCTCCGTCTTCAAGCGTGTTAATCATGTTTTTTGTGAAATCCTCCCGGATGGTTATAGTACTCAACTGGCTGGACATGGTTTTTGATTTTGATCTCAAAGAATCCCTTGCAGCGTCGAGCTTTGTAATATCAGCATTAATTGCAGTAACATCTCCGCTGCCGGCACTATTCCAGCTGTTTGCGCCCGCATCTGTAAGACTAAGACCGGAGGCCGATCCGTCAAATCCGGTCACGGTAATGGATGAGGCGCCGCTTTCATCAAACTTTACATTTAATACCTGGCCTGTTCCTCCGAGGAGATTAATCCCCTTGTAGCCTGAATCCGCAGCCAGGGTATCGACCTGGTCGAGCAGTTCATTATACTGGTTTTCCAGATCGTTTATTTCGCTTGTTGATGAAGCGGAAAGGGCTGATTGCGCGAGTGATTTCGCAGACGCAATCAGGTCTGTTATGGACGTAATTCCGGCATCTCCTGCTTTGATGGTCTGGATTCCTTCGCCCATTTCATCCTTGCGGAAGGAAAGATCCGATGCCCTCTGCGTATGACCCTGAGCCGCAAAATAGTTGATCGGATCATCCAGGGCGCTCTCGACCCTCTTGCCGCTTGCCAGACGCTTCTGGGTGGCCTCCATCAGTTTTTGGGTGTTTTGCAGTGAAAACAGGTTTGATCTCATTCCGGACGTTAGTGTAATAACTCCTGCTGCCATGATATGTCTCCTTGTTCTAAGGTATTGTCCCGGCATTCTTGCCTGGGTGATTTGGGGTTTGCCGTCTTAAAACGGCGCTTCTGAAGGCATGTTACCGGTCTTTTTTACCTTATCCCTCCTTTCCGACCATTTTTGTCCTGCCTTTGATCTATTTATCGGATATATTTTTTTTTACTTAAGCTTTTTTTGCAGATATTTTGTTTTGCGCTTTTTTCTCTCCATCAGTTATTAACCCGGCGATTAAATAGACTACCCCGTCATGCCGGACTTGATCCGGCATGAATATTGCTTTAATTTCAGGGAGATCCTCCTGAGCTGGTTTATGAATTAGTGGAGAGGTCTGTAATCTTTTCGAGGTTATCGAAACCGTTTAAAAAAAATGACGGAAGGTCAATATGAAAATATTAGTTGTTGATGACGAACCATCCATTTGCGAGCTTCTCAGTGAGTTTCTATCCCTTCTCGGGTATCAGGTCTTTACCGCGGGCAACGGGGGGGAGGCTGTCTCCCGGTTTAAGGAAAAGCGTCCCGATATAGTCCTTCTGGATATTAAAATGCCCGGAATGAGCGGAATTGATGTGTTGCGCAAGATAAAGGAGCATGACAGCGAGGCGAAAGTTATTATGGTTTCTGCGTTTGGAGATATTGACACAGTCAGGACGACCTTAAAGATGGGCGCGTTCCGGCATCTTGAAAAACCTGTTGATCTTGAGCTGTTAAAGAAGACATTGATTGATCTGCAAGAATCTAAAACATAGGTAAAAATAAGAGGGTCCAGTGATTTACCTTAATTTAAGCGAATTGTTGCCTGAAATGATGCTGGCCGAACCTGTTTGCAATCTTAATGGAGTCCTTCTGCTGGACAAGGGGGCGAAGCTTGGGGGGAAGAGTATTCGGTTGCTGAAGT
>JAUVKB010000007.1 GCA_030596405.1 Deltaproteobacteria bacterium | reverse complement strand
TCATATGTATGAAGATGAACGGGATGATTCCAGGGATTTATATGTCGTCGAACACGGGTATCCGTAGTTAAATTTCTCGTGGGGCTTAAAAATATTCCTCCCGAATGCATTAATTTGCTAAAAGGGAAATATGCAAAAAGGATGCTGACAAAAAACAGATGCACATAAAAAACACCGCCGATACCCTCGGGTATGGTTGGATGAAGCGTTACCAGACCCATGGCAAGTTCTTTAGCCGCTACAACATCTATTTTTGTAAAATAACGCATAAGAATGCCTGTAAAAGCGATACCTATAATAAGAAAAAGCGGGAAAAAATCCGCGGCCAATGATATGTATTTTAAATGCGGGATAAAAACTCTTCTTAAAAAAAGGTAAAGAACAGCGGCGAGAAGAACGATACCGGACATATAAACAACCGGCAGACCCAACTGGAAAAATGAATCAACTTTTTCCAGCATGTGGATACAGAATGGGACAGGTTCAGTGAAAAAGCGAAGGTGCCTGATCAAGACTGTCAGGAAAGAATAGTGAAAGGCAAGAGCGCCAAGCCATAAAAATATTTCCAGGTTGTAAGAAATCTTTGTTCCTTCTTTTGTCCCCATCCGGGTATTTCTAAATAAAGAGCGGAAACAAAATATTTCTAAAATCATCCGCAGTACGACTCCTGTTTTCGAAAACGGATTGTCAATTTTGTTCGGCTTTATCCAGGGAAGACTTTCCTGCTGCCCGCAAGTCGTAGGAATGCGGAATGGAACCGGCGAAGCCGCCCAGTCCATTATACGGATTATAAATCCTACAACAAAGGTAAGAAATGCCAGGTATGGGATGATAAATCCAAAAAGAATTTGAAGGCCGGCAGCTTCAACTCCAATATATGCGATCAAAAAAAGGAGAATAACTGCGATGAGGGAATACATGTACTTTACATTCATTTAACATTACCTCACTTTACTTGACTTTGCAGCTTCATAACAAACTTAACCGGAAACTATGAGATATGTTCAACCTTGTTTGTTGTTTCAAGCGACATTTGTTTTGAAGCCTGCATTATAATAATAATATTACGCTTTGAATTCCGGCTCTTTTTCCGGAATCCCATCTGTCAAATCGGTTATTAAACCTGCTCTTGCAAATGCACTGTAAATTTTGTTTCTTTCAGTATCAACTTTTAATTGATAAATTTTTTCTCTGCATTCACTATATATATCAAATGCAATCAAACACAGCCTGTCGATTTTAGACTCAAAAATTAACAACTCTTTTGGGATCGAGTTTTCTTTAATCTCTTTTTTGAAATTCTTTCTGACAACTTTTTTCAAATCAAAAATAAAAGATGTGGCCTGGGAAGGAGAAAATATGGTCTGGACGGCTCTTATCCTGATTATCGGATCAAGAAAAGATGTTATGGCTTTATCATCCATCCCGCTAAGCAATTCATTGAAAACAGCCTCTAATCCGTTCAATATTGTTTTGCCCACAGGATTGGCAAAAGCATCTTTTTTGGTTTTTAAAAATTGAGAGGTATCGGGAGGATAGCTTTCAGCAACCAGATTAAACCAATCTTTAACGATAACGGTCTTTTTTTGCGCCAATAAATTTTCTATGATCATATTTTAAACAATTCCGGTATATCACAAAAACCAAGTCAAACTCTAAAATCAAGTCAAACTCAAAGTCTAAATTTAAATCTGATGATATAAGCAACATACGGATTTATGTCAAGAACAAATAATAAAATTTCGGGCAAGTGCATTTGGAGATTTAGTATGGCAATTTGCCAAGCCTGCTGAATTTTTCTTGACAATAAATAAGAAGTTAATATAATAAATAAATTATATCATCTCCTTTTCTTCTTTTCATTGAAAAATGTCTCCCTTTCCCATTTTCTATGTCAAACAATGTCGGACACGAGTTGATAGTCTTAAACTAAAGTAATAAAAACCATCAACCTTCAATCATCTTTGGAGTAATATCATATGGATATATCAAGTAAAATGGCAAATATAAAACCGGTAAAGCTTGGTAGAAATGACAAATTCAAGTTTGAATGTCACAAAGGGGTAAAATGTTTTACCAAGTGTTGCAGAGATATTAATATAATTTTAACCCCGTATGACATTGTTAGATTAAAAAATCGTCTGCAACTTACTTCAGAAGAATTTTTAGCATTATACACCAAACCTCAACTTTTAGAAAAAACAGATTTGCCCGTTGTTACGCTAAAGCTTTTAGACGATGATTTAAAATCGTGCCCTTTTGTCAGGGAAGAAGGATGTATAATTTACGAAGACAGGCCTACGACATGCCGTTATTATCCACTCGGCACCGCCACGCTGAGCCACAAGGAGGGGGCGGATGATGACGAATTCTATTTTCTGGTCAATGAGCAGTACTGCCTGGGTTTTGAAGAAAACAAGGTCTGGACCGTCCATGAATGGCGTAAAAATCAAGGCGTCGATATCCATGATGAGATAAATGCAATCTGGACGGATCTGATTGTGAGAAAAAGATCTTTTCCGGTAAATATAAAGCTTACGGAACAGAGCAAGAAAATGTTTTTTTTAGCAAGTTACAATATCGATAAATTTAAAGACTTTATGTTTGAAAGCTCATTTCTGGATCGCTATGATATCGACAACAAAACGATTGAAAAAATCAAAAAAGATGAAATTGCTCTTCTGGAATTCGGTGGAAAATGGGTTAAATGGATTCTTTTTAAAGACGGCGATTTTAAAACTAAAAAATAATAAATATCAATCATGAGATACTATCCGATAAATCTTGATATCAAAAATAGAAAATGTTTGGTGGTGGGCGGCGGAGGCGTCGGCACACGAAAAGTTATAACACTTGTAGAATGTGGGGCAGACGTAACCGTTGTCAGTTATACTTTCAGTAAAAAACTGCTTGAACTTGCCGATAGCAATTCAATAACATTTAAAAAACGGGCATATCAGACCTCCGATCTTAACGGAATGTTTCTAGTTATCGGAGCCACCGACAATGAAAATTTGAACAATAAAATAAGCATTGATGCAAAACACTTCAATATGCTGTGCAATATTGCCGACCGGCCTAAAGTATGCAATTTCATACTACCTGCTATTGTAACCAGAGGGGATCTGCTGATATCTATTTCCACTTCCGGGAAAAGTCCGGCATTTGCAAAAAAAATGCGGAAGAAACTTGAAAATGAATTCGGAGAAGAATATGCTCAATTTTTACAATTAATGGGGGCTATACGCAAAAAACTCTTGGGGCAAGCACATGAACCTGAAGCCCATAAAAACCTCTTTGAAAAAATAATAAATGAAAAGTTGAAAAACAAGGGGGTCATTGAAATGATCAGGGAAAACAACAAAAAAGACATCAACATTCTTCTTTTCGAAATTTTCGGGCAGGGATTTGAATACGATATATTAATGAAAACTAATTAATTTATAATAACATTAAAGAGAGTTTTTTACCATATCAGCAATGAAATACCTTTTTATTATTACAATTATTTTTTATCTGACCAGCACGACCGGTTATATTGCATACCTTTTTTTTCAAAAAAATTTTCTTCATAAAACCGGATACTATTTACTGTTTGCCGGTTTCTTGTGCCATTGCGCTACCATTGCTTACGGGTTCATCGAATCCGGACATATCCCGGTTAATAATCTTCATGAAACACTCTCAATAACAGGATGGGCTATTGCCGGTGTCTTTCTTGTCTTTCATTATAAATTCAAGCTGAAAATTCTTGGTGTATATGCCGCCCCTCTTATCACGTTTGTTATGATAGCGGCATCCTCGTTGTCAAGTGAACCGACACAAAGCAAAAACATCTTCAACAGCCTTTGGTTTGTTATTCACATTATTTCAGTCTTTATCGGCGAGGCATCATTCGCTCTGGCATGCGGAGTAGGTTTGTTATATCTTGTTCAGGAAAAAGCGATAAAAACAAAAAATTACGGGTTTTTCTTCCAGCGGCTCCCCTCGCTGGAGCTCCTCGACACAACAGGATATGCCTGTATAATCACAGGATTTACCATGCTTACCATAGGGCTTGTTACCGGTTTTGTTTATGCAAAATTCATCTGGGGCAGAATCTGGGTGTGGGACCCAAAAGAGGTCTGGTCCTGCATAAGCTGGCTCTTGTATGCGGCCCTGCTTCACGGGCGCCTTGCAATCGGATGGCGGGGCCGGCGGGCAGCGATTATGTCCATTATCGGATTTGCGGTTCTATTATTCACTTTCTTTGGTGTTAATTTCTTATTAACAGGACACCATGAGCAATTTACAAGATGGTAAGATAGATATATTGTTAATATTTTTTAAACTAAAATCTATTTTACAGACCACGATTTACCAAACGGCACAAAATTTTGCCATAAAATAACAATTAAGATGCTCGATATACTACTGTTAGGATTAAATCATAAAACAGCGCCGGTTGAACTTAGGGAATGCCTTGGATTTTCAAATGATGAGACAGGCGTTGCCCTGGAAAATTTACGAAAATACCCGTCAATAAAAGAGGCGGTTATCATTTCCACGTGCAATCGGGTTGAAATTCTTATGGCGGTTGAAGACATATCCGATACAACAAATAACGTCATTAAATTTATTTCTGAATTCAAAAATGTGCCGGTTTCCAGGTTTGAAAAATCCCTATACATTCATAACGGAGAGTCGGCAGTGCGCCATGTTTTTAGAGTAGCGTCCAGTCTGGATTCGATGATGGTAGGAGAGCCCCAAATCCTGGGTCAAATAAAAGAGGCCTACAGAACGGCAACCTTAAAAAAGACATCCGGCGTTATTTTAAACAGGCTATTACACAGAACCTTTTTTGTGGCAAAACGGGTCCGAAGCAAAACAGGAATAGGGGACAATACTGTTTCAATCAGTTATGCGGCCATCGAACTCGGTCGTAAAATATTCGGCGCCCTTGAAAAAAAAAAGGTTCTGCTTGTCGGCGCAGGTGAAATGGCGGAGCTCGCCATAGAGCACCTGATCAGCAACAGGGTTGGTGAAATTTTTGTTGCAAACAGAACATTTAAACATGGTGTTAAACTTGCCGGCAAGTTTAACGGTATCGCCATTAAATTTGAAGAAATACCGAATTATTTACAATATGTTGATATTGTTATAAGTTCGACGACTTCTCCCGAATTTATAATCAAACCCGAGCATGTAAAAAAAGCAATGCGAAGCAGGCGAAATCGCCCGGTTTTTTTTATAGATATTGCGGTCCCCCGCGATATAGATCCTGAAATCAACAAAATTACAAATGTATATGTATATGATATCGATGATTTAAAAGGGGTTATTGACGAGAACATTAAAGACCGCTACAAAGAGGCCGTTAAAGGGGAACGCCTCGTTGATGAGGCTGTCATCAGATTCCGTCAATGGTATGACAGCCTTGAAGTAATTCCCACTGTTGTTGCGTTACGGAATAAAATAGATGCCATTGCAAAATCTGAAATAGACAAAACATTACGTTCTTTAAATCATTTTTCAGAAAAAGACCGTGAGGCTTTTTACAGGATGGCAAATGCATTAACAAATAAAATTATGCATGATCCGACCATTTTTTTAAAAAACAACGGATTCCACGGCAATAAATTTAATTATCTCGATCTGACACGAAAACTTTTTAAACTTGATAACCAAGGTTAAGCCGTACAAGCATATTTTACGGCTTTTGGGTAATTTATAGTTAAAGTGGAGGAAAAATTTGAAAAAAATAGCGTTTCTTTTTCCCGGCCAGGGTTCACAGTCTGTCGGCATGGGCCTTGACTTTTATCAAGAATACGATTTTGTCAGGGAAATTTTTGATACTGCGGAAGAAGTAACCGGGTTAAAAATATCTGAACTCTGTTTTAAAGGCCCGATGGGGGATTTGACAAAAACAATTAACCTTCAACCTTCTATTACAGCAGTAAATCTTGCATGCCTTGCCGCAATAGAAAAACAAGGCATTAAACCCGATATTTCAGCAGGTCACAGCCTTGGTGAATACAGTGCGTTATACGCTTCAGGCGTTATTCCCATTGAAGATACTTTCAGACTCGTTTTTAAAAGAGGGGAGTTAATGCACAGGGAATCGACAAAACATAAAGGGGCAATGCACGCACTTATAGGACTGTCCATAGAGACAGTTCAAAAACTCATTGATAATATTCAAACCAAAGGTGTTGTCTCTGTTGCAAACCACAATGCTGAGCATCAGATAGTAATAACAGGCTCTCCGGGTTCAGTAAAAGAGCTTGCATCGATTGCTGCTTCACACAAGGCAAGAGCCATACCCTTAAAGGTCAGCGGCGCCTGGCACAGTGAGTTGATGAAGGGCGCTGTAAAAGAATTTGAGGAGTTCCTTGGAACGGTCTCTTTTAATAATCCTGAATGCTCTATTGCACATAATGTTACCGGCGATTTTAACAATGGCCTTGATGAAATCAGAGCAATCATGGCAAAACAGCTATACAATCCTGTGAGATGGCATGACTCCATGTGCAGGATAGTTGAAAAAAAAGTGGATATTTTTGTCGAAATCGGACCCGGCAGGGTCCTTTCAGGGCTTCTAAAAAAGATTTTACCAAAAAATTCACATTGTAAAATATATAACGTAAATAATTTAAAAAGCTTTGAACAATTTTGTAAAGCGGTTAGTACTTGATGGCTTTGGTCTTTTATAAAATCATAAGATATAGATCTAATTTTTTCTTTACATAGACTTTATTATGTGAACATATATAGTATTTATATAATTTTCATAGAGAAAAAAGTTTCAAAGGCTTAAATTATGAAAAAGAAAGATCTGGACTATTTTAAAGAATTTCTGACAAGTCGATTGGAAGAGCTTTTGGGCCATGCGGATGATACGGTATCGGGCATGACTTCTCCAAAAGAGAATTTCCCTGACCCGACTGACCGCGCCTCTCTTGAATCTGACAGGAACTTCATGCTTCGTATCAGGGATAGAGAAAGCAAGTTAATTAAAAAAGTTAAAAAAGCTATTGAGCGCATAGAAAACGGCACTTTTGGAATTTGCGAAACATGTGGAGAAGATATTTCCATAGAACGAGTTAAGGCAAGGCCTGTGACCACTCAATGCATTGAATGCAAAACCCGGGAAGAAGCCCTGGAAAAAGCGCTTGGACTGTAACAAATTGGATTGCACCAAACAGGATTGCAACAACAGGGCAGAGATCGATCTCCACATTCACTCAACCGCTTCTGATGGAACATTGTCGCCATATGAAATCCTTGCCACGGCGCAAAATAAGGATCTTAGGGCTATTGCCATTACGGACCATGATACTATTGATGGTTCAAAACAGGCCATTAAGATCGGCATACCCTCTTCTCTTAAATTTTTAACCGGTGTCGAGATAAGCGTAACACCTCCTTCAGCGTTTCTTAGCTCCAGCAGTTTTCATCTATTAGGCTATTCTATACGATTAGATGATCCTGTTTTGAACAAAGCGCTTGATGTACTTCAAGAGGCAAGAAAAAATAGAAACCCAAAAATTGTCGGAAAACTTAACTATCTTGGGTTTAATTTTTCAATAGACGATCTCCGGAATGAAATTGGAAAAGGTCAAATCGGGAGGCCACATATTGCCAAATTCATGATAGCAAAAGGATTTGTTAAATCTATCGGTGAAGCATTTGATAAATACTTAGGCCAAGGCAAACCCGCCTATGTAGAAAAATACCGCATAGACTGCGATAAGGCGATTAAAATTATATTGGACGCCGGAGGCATCCCTGTCCTAGCCCATCCTATACTTCTTGAGTTCCAGGCTGGAAAAACACTCGAAGATTTTATAATAAGCTTAAAGCCGATGGGACTTAAAGGGATAGAAGTCTATTATTCCGAACACTCGCCGGATGATACCGCTTATTATTCACTGCTTGCAAAGCGTTATGGCCTGCTCATGACAGGGGGATCCGACTTTCATGGTTCATTAAAGCCTGATATACAGATGGGGTCAGGCAAGGGAAATCTTGTCATACCTTACGCTCTTTATGAAAAAATAGTTGAAAGTAGTTAAAACGAAAATCTAAAACAATATAATCCGCCAATATAATTATGATATAATATGGATTTTTATGAATTAGAGCATAAACTTGCATACAAATTTAAAACTATAAATTTTCTTAAAGAAAGTCTTCGTCACAGTTCATTCGTCAACGAGCAGGTGGGCACTGATATTAGAGATAACGAGTGTTTGGAGTTTCTTGGCGATGCTGTTTTAAATCTGGTTATTGGACATATTCTCATGCAACGCTATCCAGATTTAAAAGAGGGGAACTTGTCCAGGATGCGCGCCAATCTTGTCAATGAATCACAGCTTGCAGAGATTGCCTTAACGATCGGTATAGGTTCTTATATCCAGCTTGGCAAGGGAGAAACCCAAACAAACGGGCGGAACAAAAAATCGATATTGGCTGACACATGTGAAGCTATAATTGCGGCAGTCTATCTTGACGACGGTTTTTATGCCGCGTTTAAATTTATTGAAAGACATTTTTCTTCCGCACTAAAGTCTATCACCAAGCCGACTGCAAATAACGATTACAAAAGCCAACTGCAAGAAATAGTCCAGTTTACCCAAAAAGTAACGCCTATCTATATTGTTATTGATGAAAGCGGTCCGGACCACGATAAAACTTTTAGAGTATGGTTAAATGTAAATGAACTTCAAACCGAAGGGATTGGGAAGAGTAAAAAAATGGCGGAGCAGGATGCAGCAAAAAAAGCCCTTCAGATTCTAAAAAAGAGATCTTGATCCTATTTGATGAAAAAAAACTCTCTCAAAAAAAATCCGGCTGTCGGCCTTTTATTGTTCCGGTTTTTTTACCCCATTTAGGATGTCCTCACCAGTGTGCCTTCTGTAACCAAACCGCTATTACAAACACAAAATCTGGGGAAAATTCCTTTGAAAATCTTCACCAGCAAATAGAAAAGTTTCTTAATTACAGTGGAAAAAAAAGAAATCCGGTTCAAATCGCATTTTATGGCGGAAATTTTTTAGGCCTGAAAAATGATCTTATAATATATTTACTTCAAGAAGCCACAAAATTTGTAAAAAAAGGGTCCGTTGACGGCATCCGGTTTTCCACACGCCCGGATACCATAGACCGTAAAAAACTCGACATATTAAAACAGTTTCCAGTAAGAACAATCGAAATCGGCGTACAATCTATGGACGACCATGTGCTGGCCCTGTCTAAGCGTGGCCACACATCTTTAGACACGGAACGATCCGTCCGCCTCCTAAAAGAGCGAAATTATGAAATCGGCATGCAAATGATGGTCGGGCTCCCCGGCGACAATGCAAGCAAGGCGCTTTCCACAGGCCGCCGTATTGCAGATCTTTCCCCTGATTTTGTCAGAATCTATCCTGCCGTAGTTCTTGAAAAGAGTCTTCTTGCACAATGGTATAAACAAGGGGAATATATCCCTTTATCCCTTGAAGAATGCATTACCCTTGTTAAAGATCTTTACAATTTATTCAGCAAAAAAAAAATTCCGGTGATACGCATGGGACTTCAGGCCTCAGATAATCTTGAAAAAAAATCAACGATCCTGGCGGGGCCGTATCATCCTGCATTCGGCCACCTGGTCTATTCAGAAATTTTTCTTGACATGGCCACATCTATCATAGAATCCGGTCTGGAATCGAATAAAAGTTCACCAAATAAAAATTCGATTGATACGATCACCATAAAAGTTCACCCCAAAAGTGTTTCCAAAATGAGGGGGCTGAAAAATGAAAATATCAAAAAACTTAAAGAAAAATTTAACATCAAATACCTGAAAATTATACCGGACACCACCATCGAAGACGGCAAGATAAATATGGGATCAAGCTTTTAAATTAAGGTGCTCATGTGAAAATTCTTTGCGAGCGTTTTTAAAAATCATTAAATTCTTCTTTCCGGGAACCGATAGTCGGGAAAGAAGAATTTAATATTATTGAACGCCTTACAGTGCTTCTGATGTTTTGACCGGATGGGTTTTTAAATATTCCAGTCTGTTTAGCCCATCAATATAAGACTTGGCGCTTGCTGTTATAATATCGGGATCCCCCCCCTTGCCGAGTGCGACCAGCCCGTTATCGCTTAAACGTACCGTGACCTCCCCCATCGAATCTGTGCCGCCGGTAAGCGCGCTAACGGAAAACCTCAATAAGTCGGGTTCCATTCCTGTAAGTTTTGCTATTGTGTTAAAAACAGAATCGATCGGACCATTACCATAACCGGCACCCTGCACCGATCTGCCGTTTATTGTAAGCTTGACGCTTGCCATGGGGAGAACGGTTGTCCCGCATGTCACGTGCAAATATTCAAGGCGAAAAATATCGGCTGCCCGCAAAATACCCTCAGTAACAAGAACTTCCAAGTCTTCATCTACAACATGTTTTTTCTTGTCCGCAAGATCTTTAAATTTTGTAAAGACAAGCTTTAGTTCATCATCGGAAAGATCGTATCCCATCTCCTTTAAGCGTGAGTGAAGGGCATGTCTACCCGAATGTTTGCCCAGTACAAGCTTATTAGTACTTAACCCTACTGTTTCAGGCTTCATTATTTCATATGTCATGGGGTTTTTCAAAACACCATCCTGATGAATTCCTGCTTCATGAGCAAATGCATTAGCTCCCACAACGGCCTTGTTGGGCTGTACCATGATACCCGTTATCATACTAACAAGTCTGCTTGTAGGATAAATCTGTTCAGTATCAATTTGTGTAGATACATTGAAAAAATTTGGTCTTGTATGCATTCCCATTACTATTTCTTCAAGCGAAGTATTGCCGGCCCTTTCTCCAATTCCGTTTATTGTAACTTCCGCCTGCCTTGCTCCGGCGTTTATAGCGGCAAGTGTGTTGGCAGTGGCAAGACCGAGATCATTATGACAATGCACACTAAAAACCGCCTTGTTAATATTAGGGGTATGGGCAATGACGTATTTTACAAGGTCTGAAAATTCCTGGGGAATGGCATACCCGACAGTATCCGGCAAATTAATCGTCGTAGCGCCTGCTTCAATGGCGGCTTCAAAAATTTTGCAAAGAAAATCACGATCACTTCTGGAGCCATCCTCTGAAGAAAATTCAATATTATCGGTAAAAGATTTGGCATACCTGACCGACTCAACGGCGGCCTTGACCACCTCATCCCTTGACATGTTCAACTTGTATTTCATGTGGATATCAGAAGTAGCGATAAAAGTATGTATCCTCGGTTTAACCGCGTTTTGGACCGCTCCCCAGGCACGGTCTATATCTCCTTTAGAGGTTCGTGCCAGCGCAGCGACCTCGGTATGTTTCAGTCTTTCGGCTATTTTGTAAACAGCCTCAAAATCTCCTTCTGAGGATGCAGGAAAACCGGCTTCTAAAATATCTACACCGAGCTTTTCCAACTGCACTGCAAGCCTCAGCTTTTCAGCGGTATTCATACTGGCTCCAGGGGACTGCTCACCGTCTCTTAACGTTGTATCAAAAATATAAATACGATCATTCATTGTTTTGCTCCTTTTTTCTAAAACATTCTACATTAAAAAAACCTTCTTGAAAAATATAGGCTCTATATCAATAAAACAGGGCAAAACTCTGACAAGCATGGGCCGCAGGACATGAAAAACTTTCTGTCCCGCGGCATTTATTCCTTCTTTAATATTAAAAAATCTATTCATTTTAATAAAATTCACGCCAAAATTAATTACGGCATAGACATTTTCGATAATTTATACTGAAAACTGTCTGCAAGCGCCTGCCAGCTTGCTTCAATAATATCTTCTGAAACACCGATTGTGCTCCAGATATCATTATAATCCCTTGACTCTATAAGAACCCTTACCTTTGATCCTGTCCCATCCCTGCCGTCTATAACCCTGACCTTGAAATCGACAAGATGCGTGGAATCCAAAGAACCCGGATAAAATTTATCCAGAGCCTTGCGCAGAGCGTTGTCCAAAGCGCTGACCGGTCCATTCCCTTCAGCAACAGTAATCTTCTCCAGGCCGTCAACAGATATTTTGATGGTAGCGTGAGAAGAACAAAGACGGTCTTTATCTTTTTCAATATGAACCCTGAAAGATTTCAGTTCAAACAAAGGTTTAAACTGTTCTGTAAACTTTTCCATCAAAATCTTAAATGACCCGTCGGCAACATCAAACTGGTACCCCTGCTGCTCTAATCGCTTTACTTCAGAAACGATCCTGCTGCTGTCATATCCGCTGCCGTCGAGCTCAACGCCTAGTTCCCTGGCCTTAAATTTTACGTTACTCTTTCCAGAAAGATCAGAGACCAGAACTCGACGCTTGTTTCCTACAAGTTCAGGATTTATATGTTCGTATGCCCGCGGAATTTTCATAATAGCACTTACATGAATGCCCCCCTTGTGGGCAAAAGCACTCTTTCCTACAAAAGGCCTGTTGTTTAAAGGGATCATATTGGCAGTTTCACTTACAAACCTGGAAACTTTTTTTACCTTTGAAAGGTTTTCCCCGGAAATAGATGGACAATCCATTTTTAAACATAGAATCGGAATAATCGAGGTAAGGTCTGCATTGCCGCATCTTTCTCCATACCCGTTGATCGTCCCGTGAACCATGACGGCTCCTGCCTGAACTGCCGCTATGGAATTTGCCACAGCCAGTCCGCAATCGTTGTGTGCATGAATGCCGACATTTACCGGTTTTAAACCTTTATCCTGCCTGTATTTATCCTCAAGTGTTAGTTGCACTTTTTTTATTATCGATTCAATCTCAAAGGGAAGGCTTCCACCGTTTGTGTCACAGAGAACAATACTGCCGGCCCCGCCGTCTACAGCAGCCATCAATGTTTGCATCGCATATTCGCTGTTTTCCTTATAACCGTCAAAAAAATGCTCTGCATCGTAGATTACCTCGCGATCATTTTCTTTCAGAAAAGCGACCGAATCGCGTATCATGGCGATATTTTCTTTTAGAGTATTTCCCATGACCTGCTTAACATGAAGTCCCCAGCTCTTTCCAAAAATCGTAACCGCGGATGTGCCGCTTTCGACAAGCGCTTTTAAGTTTGAATCAGCAGCAGCAGAAATGCCGGGTCTGCGTGTTGAACCAAAAGCTGTTAAACGGGCATTATTGAATACATTTTGTTTTGCCAGGTCAAAAAACTGTTTGTCCTTAGGATTAGAACCGGGCCAGCCTCCTTCAATATAATGTATTCCGATATCATCCAACTGTTTGGCGATTTTAATCTTTTCTTCAGCGGAAAAATTGACATTTTCCCCCTGGGTTCCGTCTCTTAAAGTAGTATCATATATCAGGACAGGTTCCATAATATTGCTCTTGCAAATCTCTATTATTTATTCTTTTTTCTGTTCTCAGGCCTTAAAGAACGTACTGCTGCGCCTGCTCTCCACATTTCGGAATTTTTTATTAAATCAAGTTCCTTTTGCAGTTTTTCTCTATAATCGGGTGTGCTGTTAGCTTCCAGCACCCTTTTTGTCTCCGCACCGGACTTGACACTGTCATATAATACTTCAAACACAGGGGCCACGGCATCACGAAATTTCGGAGTCCAATCAAGAGCGCCCCGTTGAGCCGTGGTACTGCAGTTTGAAAACATCCAGTCCATACCGTTCTCACCCACAAGACGGATAAGACTCTGGGTTAACTCTTCTACTGTTTCATTAAAGGCTTCACTCGGACTGTGCCCGTGTTTGCGCAATATATTATACTGTGCCTCCATAACGCCCGCCAGGCATCCCATCAGAACACCCCGTTCACCGGTAAGGTCGCTGTAAACTTCCTTTTCAAACGTCGTGGGGAAAAGATAGCCCGATCCGATGGCTATTCCGAGGGCAAGCGCCCTTTCCCTTGCCCTGCCGGTAAAATCCTGAAATACTGCAAAACTCGAATTGATTCCGCTTCCCTCAAGAAAATTTGTGCGCACTGTCCGGCCCGACCCTTTTGGAGCCACCAAAATCACATCAATATTATCAGGAGGTATAATACCTGTCTGTTCTTTATATACGATTGAAAACCCGTGTGAAAAATAAAGAGCATCACCTTCGCTAAGGGCTCTTTTAACAATATTCCATGTCGCCACCTGCCCGGCGTCCGAAATCAGCCATATAATAATGCTCCCTTTTAAAACCGCTTCTTTGATAGGGAAAAGTGTTTTACCGGGGACAAAACCGTCAGCAACGGCGCGATCCCAGTATTCGTCACCCTCAAGCTGTCCCACTATTACGGGAAAACCGTTATCTTTCAGGTTTAAAGCCTGAGACGGCCCCTGGACACCGTATCCAAGAACAACTATCTTTTCATCTTTAAGCGCTTCTTTAGCTTTTTCTATGGAAAATTCTTCCGATGTAATTACTTCTTCTATCGTGCCTCCAAAATCGATCTTCGCCATATCATCCTCCGTTTTAATGATTGTTTTTAGGTTCACGGGAAAGTGCAATAGCGCCGGTTCTGGCAATCTCCTTGATTCCAATCGGCTTTAACAGGCCCAATATAGCGCTTAATTTGTCTTGAGCACCGGTAATTTCAATCGTGTAGTGCTTCAGTCCCACGTCCACCACTTTACACCTGAAAATATCCACAATCCTGAGTATTTCAGCACGATGTTCCGGGCTTGCTTTTATCTTGACAAGAGCCATCTCTCTTTGAACAAAATCGGTTCCGGTAAGGTCGTGCACTTTTATTACATTGATAGACTTGTGAAGCTGCTTTGTTATTTGCTCTATTGCAGGCATATCTGCCGTGGTAGTAATGGTTATCCGTGTCTCATTGGGAACATTCGTTTCAGCAGCGCTGATACTCTCAACATTATAACCGCGTCCACTAAATAGACCGGCGATCCTGGAAAGCACGCCGGGCTGGTTCTCAACCAGAATCGAAAGCACATGTTTTTCTTTTATCATTATAACATCCTTATTTTATACCAAAAGCATTTTTGTAATCGGGGCGCCAGCTGGAACCATCGGATAGACATTTTCTTCCCGCTCAACTATAAAATCCATAATTACCGTGTCTTTTGAAAAAAGCCCTTGTTTTAAAATTGATTCAACCTCGTCCGGTCTGGAAGCCCTTAAACCGACCGCCCCGTAAGCCTGTGCCAATTTTACAAAATCGGGCGCATGCTCCATGTTTGTGCTGGCATACCTCTTTTTATAAAACAGCTCCTGCCATTGTCTAACCATGCCAAGATATCCGTTGTTCAAGATTACGATCTTTACAGGAAGGCCGTACTGCACTGCTGTTGCCATCTCCTGAATATTCATCTGGATACTGCCGTCGCCGGCGATATCGACTACGAGTTCATCAGGGCATGCGACCTGAGCGCCTATTGCAGCCGGAAATCCAAACCCCATGCAACCCAAACCGCCGGATGTAATAAAATGACGTGGCTGATCAAAGTGATAATACTGGGCGGCCCACATTTGATTTTGTCCCACCTCGGTTGTAATAATCGCCTTTCCCTTTGTTAATTCATAGAGTTTATCGATTACATATTGCGGCTTGATTACATCTTTCTGGTTGTATGTCATAGGTGTTGAAGTTTTCCATTGCTGAATCTGGTCGAGCCATTTCTTTCTTTTTTCAGCGACATTGCCAAGATCTTCCTTGTCTATGAGCCTGTTAAGATGATCGAGCGCTATTTTGCAATCCCCCACGACAGGTATTGCCACAGGAACATTCTTGTGTATTGATGTGGGGTCTATATCAATATGGACTATTTTTGCCTGTGCCGCAAATACGTCTGTCTTGCCTGTAACCCTGTCATCAAAACGGACACCTACCGCTAAAAGCAAATCGCAGTTCCCTATAGACATATTGGCCCGATAAGTGCCGTGCATGCCAAGCATGCCGAGCCACAAAGGGTCTGAGCCCGGAAATGCCCCTAAACCCATCAAAGAGGCAGTCACGGGAATCTGCATTTTTCTGGCAAGTTCCGTAAGAGACTTAGACGAGTTTGAAAGAATAATTCCGCCGCCCCCAAAAATCACAGGTTTTTTTGCATTTTTTATAAGACTTACAACCTTGTGCAACTGTTTTATATTAGGGTCATATGTTGGATTATACGATTTGAGCTTAATATCTTTAATCGGCGTGTAATCGATGGTCTGGCTTCCAAGATCTTTTGGAATGTCGATTAATACAGGCCCGGGCCGTCCTGATCTGGCTATATAAAAAGCTTCTTTGATAACCCTTGAAAGATCCTCAAGGCGCGTTACAAGATAGTTATGCTTGGTACACGGCCTTGTAATTCCAACAATATCCACCTCCTGAAAAGCATCGTTTCCGATAAGATGCGTGGGAACCTGCCCTGTAAAAACAACCAGTGGAATCGAATCCATATTAGCAGACGCAATGCCTGTTACCGCATTGGTTGCACCCGGTCCCGACGTTACCAGACAGACACCGACCTTTCCGCTGGCTCTTGCATAACCGTCAGCCGCATGGACAGCGCCCTGTTCATGACGTGCAAGTATATGATGTATATCTGTTTTATCAAGTTCATCATAAAGATCCAAGACAGCTCCGCCCGGATATCCGAAGATCGTGTCAACACCTTCATCCTTGAGCGCCTTCATCATTATTTGTGCACCTGTAAGCTTCATATGGAATCCTTTTCCGTTTCGTTGTCCGCTATTTATTTTACTACTGCCCCATAACTGGCGGATGAAACCATCCTTGAATATCTGGCCATATATCCGCAGGTTATCTTCGGCTCAGGAGATGACCAGTCAGACAACCGCTGCTTTATCTCCTGTTCGGATATGTTAAGCGTTATCTTTTTATCGGGAATATTAATCGAGATCAAATCCCCGTCACGCGCAATTGCAATCGGCCCGCCCTGCATCGCTTCAGGAGAAACATGTCCGATGCATGCTCCACGCGTGCCTCCTGAAAACCGCCCATCAGTAATAAGAGCAACATCTGCATCAAGATCCATACCGGCAATCGCCGATGTGGGCGTAAGCATCTCACGCATACCAGGGCCGCCCATAGGCCCTTCGTAGCGGATGACTACCACGTCCCCTTTTTTTATACCGCCTCCCATTATGACAGAAACCGCCTCCTCCTCTGAATCAAACACCCTGGCAGGTCCGGTGTGGCATAACATTTTATCAAGAACCGCAGACTGTTTCACCACACACCCTTCAGGAGCAAGATTCCCGAACATAACGGCCAGCCCTCCCTGGGCATGATACGGGTTGTCTACAGACCGTATAACGTCACTATCAAATATCCCGACATTTTTAATGTTTTCCTCCACGGTTTTCCCGGTTACGGTCATACAATCGCTGTTTATAAGCTTTAATCGTGACAGCTCCTTGATAACCGCGCTGATGCCCCCGGCACGGTCTAAATCCTGCAAATGATGCTGCCCGCCCGGACTGAGAGAACAAAGATGAGGCGTTATTCTGCTGATTTCGTTGATCAGATCCAGGTCGATATTTACCTGTGCCTCATTTGCCAGCGCGGTTAAATGAAGCACTGTATTGGTTGAACATCCAAGCGCCATATCCACGACCAGAGCGTTTTTAAAAGCCTTTTCGGTCATAATTTTCCTCGGCGTTATCTTCTTTTCCAAAAGATCGAGGATAGACATCCCGGCCTCTTTGGCCAGACGGATCCTGGCGGACATCACAGCGGGAATCGTTCCGTTTCCCGGCAAACCCATTCCAATGGCTTCGGTCAAACAGTTCATGGAATTGGCGGTAAACATGCCAGCACACGACCCGCATGTCGGGCAGGCGGCATCTTCTATGGCGGTCAGCCTGCTTTCACTCATTTTACCTGAAAGAACCGCGCCTACAGACTCAAAAACAGTGACAAGATCAATCTTTTCGGTGTTCGGTTTCTCCGGATGCTCTCCTGCCAGCATTGGCCCGCCGCTGACTATAATTGCAGGAAGATCAAGACGGGCAGCCGCCATTAGCATGCCCGGGACAATCTTGTCGCAATTAGGCACCATGACCATTGCATCAAATGCATGGGCTATTGCCATAACCTCGATTGAGTCTGCAATCAGCTCTCTGCTTCCCAGTGAATATTTCATCCCCGTATGATTCATTGCAATGCCGTCACAAACCCCTATTGTCCCAAATTCGACAGGCATACCGCCGGCCATGTAAATGCCGGCTTTTACAGCTTCCACTATTTTATCCAGATTAACATGACCCGGAACAATGCTGTTTTTTGAATTGGCAATACCGATAATAGGCCTTTTAAGTTCAGCATCAGTATATCCCATAGCCTTAAAAAGGCTCCGGTGAGGCGCTCTTTCAATGCCTTTTTTTACCGAGTCACTTTTCATCGTCATAACCATATCTATACTCCCCCCTCCAAAAAAAAATCCGTTGCCAGCTTTTCGAGGCTGATAACGGATTTTGTATTTTGGTCTGAATAAAAAATTAGGCCATTATCAAGCCTTTTCCATTGCAAAGGAGAAGTATCCCCAACACGAGGGGGGAAATAATGCTAATAATGACTATAATTCTATTCATTTATTTTTTTTACTGTATATAAATATATTAAAATTTAATTATTTTTAACAATGGCTATAAATATTGTCAAGCCTTTTTTGACGACTTTTGTAAAAAGTCTAAATATATTTATTAGTCAATATATTTTCAATGTTAATAAAATTAAGCTTGCGTTACAAAATTTGTTGTGATATTTTTTTAAAAAAATAGCGATAAGACATATCTGTTTTGTTGAGAAAATCAATTTTAGCTTAAGGAGGATGATTTTTTATGAAAACTTTGATTGGTGGGGCGGTAGGAGCTGTATTAGGTCTTATCGGTCTTTCGGTATGGTTTAGAGAATTTTTACAACTATTAGCTGGTTCTGTACCAATAATGCTTCTGCTTGGAGGCGCGCTGGCTTTCTATCTTGGCTTTGACGAACTTAAAGATAAGTGGAAAAAAGAGGATACAACTGTTGATGTTCCTAACGAAACTGAAAGTGTCGAACAATACAAAGAGGAAGTTGACAAACTAAAAAAAGAGATCGAAACCTTAAAAGAAAAAGCATAAGCTGATTCGAAGCCATCCAAATTTTTACCCGGAAGCTGTTTAAAAACAGCTTCCGGAATCCTTTCAGGCAAACAGAAATTTCATGTTATAAATTTGTTATATATTTTCAGATCTGCTGAAGAATTGCGTTTGCAAGTAAAAGATCTTCCTGTGTTGTAATTTTTATATTGTACCTGCTGCCACATATCACTTTTACTTTTTTACCAATACGTTCCACCAAAGACGCATCATCTGTAACTGCATACCCTTTTCGCTTTGCATATTCATAAGCTTGCCTTATAAGATCATATTGAAAAACCTGCGGGGTCTGAGCCAGCCATATTGTATCTCTTTTAATGGTATTTTCGATATAGCCTGAAGAATTTACTGTTTTTATAGTATCCGGCACTGGAATGCCGAGAATACATGCACCAGACTCCTTGGCACAGATTATACACCTGGCTATGTTTTCTTGACTAACAAAGGGCCGTACAGCATCATGAATAACAACTATGCCGTCTTTTATTGCGTTATCTGCCGCAATAAGGCCGTTATACACTGAATCCTGACGTTCTGCACCGCCAAAAACAAGGTTGACCTTTTTTTGAAGATTAAGAGGGCAAAGTATTTCTTTATGACAAAACTCTATATCTTCCTTCGGGATAACAAGAAAAATTTTGTCTATGAAAGGACAATCATCAAACACCAGGAGGGTGTGTGCCGAAATGGGGCGTCCCGCAAGTAAAAGATACTGCTTGCGGATGTCATTATTCATCCGTATGCCTCTGCCGGCAGCAAGAATAATCGCCGAAACCATATTTATTGCAAACTCTTTCGAGTCTTAAAAGGAGATACAAGAAGATTTTTAAAAAAGCTAAAATCTAATCGATTTTCAAAAACCCCTTTTATTTTAACCCTGTTATTTTAAATAGATTAATTCTTTAGGGAATGGAATCCCCCTGCCCATCGTGTCTTCACAATAATTGGTGCTCGCAAGTATTTTAATATCCCTTAAAGCTCGCTCATCACCTTCAAAAACAACCTGAGTAAATTTTTCTTTCTGGATCTTGCCGCCTGCCCACTGAATATCAAGGACACTACTTGCATCAAACCTGTCCTCTCCGACACACATCTCTACTTGACCGCCATAATACTGAACAATCTTGGCAACCAGGAGGCTGGGTCTGCTGTGGAAACCTAGCGATACAGGGATACTCACCGTGACTGAAGAACGCTCAATATTTTCATTCAATATTTCGCGAGCGAGTTCCTTGCCGTTTGCAAGAAAATAACATACATGGTAAAGAGCATAATTTATGACACGGTCAAGCAGTATTTCAGGATCAACCAATAAAGACAATCGGTCTTGAGCTTTTTTATAAGTATTTTTATATCCCGCCTCAAAAAGGTGGCGCTCATAAAAATGGAGAAGCCTCCCCATCATTTGGAGAAGATGAAATACAACCGAAAAAAAACTCCGGAGCTGCTTGAGCTTTCTGTTGCCGAACAGGTATCCACCGTGTATGACATATGTATCAAAAGAAGACTGAAGATTGTGCACAAGCATCTCAAACTGTCTTATTTCCACCTCATTTACCTTGGCGGGAATAATCTCTAATATCTCTTTTTTATCATAAGGCTCATAAAACGCCAGATGGTCAAAACGTTCAGCAACACTTAAAAATTCACTTGCTATTTTCACAATATGTTTTTTCTGCT
This sequence comes from Deltaproteobacteria bacterium, assembly GCA_030596405.1. Lineage (GTDB taxonomy): Bacteria > Desulfobacterota > Desulfobacteria > Desulfobacterales > JAUVKB01 > JAUVKB01. The sequence continues at coordinate 2,660 of JAUVKB010000007.1, read as the reverse complement.
GAGTTTTATTTTCATCATCAATATCATATTCGAGCATATCCGTTGTCACACCGGGAAAATTCGCCGGGCCAAATTTTTCATCCGGTATCGGGATGTTTAGATGACGCGCCTCATCCAGAATAACCGGCGCCATCTTCATAAGTGATCCTGTTAAAAAAGTGAGAGTGGCTTCACCTTCTCTTTCAAAATCCTTTACGCCACATGAAAGATCATAAAAAACAAGACGATTTAAAATATGCTTTTGGGAATAGCTTGCCATGCTCAAATGCCTGACAGAAGCTGTAAGTTCCCTGTAAAAATACCAGTTTCTGTTGTTTTTTGCGCCATGAAAATCGAGAAAATCTTCAAGAAGCTGCGATGAATATATCATACTGGCATAGTACTTTTTGGTAAAAACATTTCCTGTAGCGCCGGAATCCAAGATGTAAACACAAAACTTCAGATAATCATGTGAAAATATACGAACCTTTTCACCAAACGATATGTCGCACTGGGTTTTCAGCACTTATCTTTACCTTGTTTGCCAATAATACTTAATTAAAACAAATAGTTAAAACAATACAGCGGGGCATTCCGACAGGCTACAACATGCCCTCCCTGGTCTCTGAAATGGCTTTATCGAGCATCTTTTTAAAACTTTCAGGCAATCCTTCGATATCTACATTCAAAAAACCGCGCACGATTGTTGATACCGCCTCATCTTCATCAAGCCCCCGTGCCATGAGATACTCAATCTCCCGTTGATCAATCTTGCCGACCGCAGCCTCATGAGACATCTCAACACCGGGAACATACCCCCTAAGTTCAGGTATTGCATGAATCAGACCATCATTTAATATCAAGCCTTTACACTCAAGATGCGCTTTAACCGGAGCGACCTTCCCGACCAGATCCCCCCTGGCTATAATTGCCCCTCCGGATGTTATGGCGTGTGATATGATCTCTGCCCTTGTGTCAGGGGCATTCAAGACTATTCGCGATCCCACATCCATATGACTTCCCTTGCCGGCGACAAGGATACTGTTGAAACGTGCTATAGCGCCCTTTCCGTTCAGATATGTTGTCGGAAACATTTGAAGTGAGCCAACAGGTCTTAAGGATATATAATTGGAAATAATAATCCCTCCCTCATCGACCTGTGTTACTGTTCTGGGACGAACATTTATACTTTCACTCCAGTCATGAATCATTGTAAATATTAATTTTGCTCCCTTTTTTACATAAAATTCAGAAACACCCACATGCAGACCCGACATCAGGTGCGGTGCGGTCGAGCAGCCGGCGATAATATGGAGTTCCGAACCTTCCTCAGCGATAACCATATTATGAACATTCTGAGAAAATCCATCTTTAGCAATATACAGGCACGCCTGGACAGGATGCTCTGTTTTGACTTCCGGAAGGGAACGGATAAAATATCCTTCATGCGGCTTTTCATCGGCCTGCAACGTAAATTTATCATTATCCGGTTCAATATTTTTCCAGAAATAATCTTTCAGCCATGAATATTTTTTGCGGGCATCTGATATGCTCATAATCTCAACGCCTTCCTGGCTGGCTTTGCAATGTGTCACTGAACTGTCTTTCAGCAGGAAAGCGCCTGCGCGATTACTCTCATCAATATCAATGCCGACATTTAAAAACTGATCCGAATCTTCTGATTTAACCTGCGACAAATCATCTATATATTCATGTTTTTCAACATCAACACTGTAATTTTCAAGTTTAATATCAATATTATTATCTAATAGCTCGCGCATCTAACACACTCCTGATAACCGTATTCCCTTATCCATCTTAAAATCTCTCTGGCATTTCTTGAACAGCATAAAACCCCGTTATAGAGTACCTGGCCATTATCTGCAGTTATATAATCGAGTATATTGCCTGTATGAGTTATAACAAGGGCGGATTTTGTTCGAGCCTCAACGACTTCTTTATGCGACCTTCCATTATAAGGTTTAATCCTCTTATCTAAAAGTGTATTTATTGTGTCGCCGATAAGAATGATATTTTCAAGATCTACTCCTGACTCAGGCTCATCTAAAAGAACAAGATCAGGTTGCTGCGCCATAAGTTGAAGCAGTTCAGAACGTTTTATCTCACCGCCGGAAAAATTATTATTTACATCACGGTCAAGAAAATCTGAAAAGTTAAGCTGCCTTGACAGGTTTTCGACATCCACTGATCGATCTCCGGCGCAAATCTCAATAATTGACCTTGTTTTTAATCCGTTAATAGTCGGCGGTCTCTGAAAAGACATGCCTATACCCAGCCTTGCACGCTCGTAAACAGGCATGTACGTGATATCTTCTCCTTTAAACGTAACCTTGCCATTTGTAACTTTATAGCCTGAAAACCCCATTAATGTCATCATCAAGCTGGTTTTGCCCGATCCATTCGGCCCAAAAAGCACATGGGTTTCCCCTTTTGGAATTTCCATATTAACGTTTGACAGTATCGTTTTATTGCCCACCTCAACCTTTAGATCTTCAATTAACAACATAAAACTCACCTCACAAAAAAATACGGCCAAAACAGCTAATAAGCCGAATTCTGTATCCGGTTTGAGTTACCTCATACCGGATAACGATCATTCATCTATGGATGGCGATTACTCGACACCTCCTGCGACCTACCCGGGAGCTCGGACGGGCCAT
>JAUVKB010000232.1 GCA_030596405.1 Deltaproteobacteria bacterium | reverse complement strand
CATATTTACCGTCGGATTGTAAGTATTTTTTTGTCGTCAAAAATCAAAAAATTGCCCATAGACTTTTACATCTTGAATATTTAAATTTGGTTATGATAGATTTCTTAAGACAGTCAGGTTGAAATTAATAAATATCGCCTCCGGATTGAATCGGACCAGCATGATCAACAACACAAAAAACAAAAGATTCAGCTTGAACATCTGCCGGAAAGCAAGGTTATAAAACCGCTTATTGCTTCAGATGAAAGCAATGAATACATAAAAACTGAATAGAAGCTGTTTTAAAACAGCTAAAAAAAGCAGGGGAATTTATGCAGATTATATCAACACACAAGAATACGGATTTTGATGCCTTAGCTTCCATGGTCGCCGCAACGATTCTTTATCCGGGTTCGATTCCCGTAATCCCGAAAGCGGTAAATCCTAATGTAAGAGACTTTCTTTCAATTCACAAAGACGTTTTTAAAATGTACCGGACAAATGAAATCGATTTTGCCGAAGTCGAAAGCCTTATAGTCGTTGACATCAATAGCTGGAATCGTCTCGATTTGCCCGACAAATTGAGAGAAAAAAAGGGCCTTGAGATCATATTATGGGATCATCATTCAGATGACGGCGACATTAACCCTTCCTGGAAATGCGTGGATGAAATCGGGGCAAATATTACCCTGATGGTTCGGATGTTAAAAGAGAAAAAAAAGGTGTTAACACCGATTCAGGCCACACTTTTTTTGGCAGGCATTTATGAAGATACCGGCAACCTGAGCTTTCTTTCCACAAAAGCCGAGGACGCACATGCCGCCGCATTTTTACTGGAGCACAAAGCGGATTTAAACATTGTCGGAAAGTTTTTGCGTCCCGCCTATGGAGAGAAGCAGAAAAACGTACTGTTTCAGATGCTTCAGTCTGCGGCAAGAACCAGGATCAAGGGCTACAGCATCAGTTTTAGCAAACTGGATATCAATGGACATATAAGCGGTCTTTCACTGGTTGTTAACATGTACAGGCAGATTTTAAATGTTGATGCGGCTTTCGGTATTTTTGAAAACAAAGATAGCGGCAAATGTATCATTATCGGGCGAAGTAATGTTGACGCCCTTGATATAGGAGTGATTATGCGGAGCATTGGAGGCGGAGGCCATGCCGGCGCCGGCTCTGCAATGCTGAAATCCGTCAACTCCGATAAAGTGGAAGAGATGATAAGAAATCTTATCGAGGGCGATCAGCGCACTTCCGTGCAGATAAGCGATCTTATGTCTTTTCCTGTAGTTGCCGTGTCGTCAGACACAAAGATAAAGGACGTGGGCTCAATTTTAAAGGAAAAAGGATGCACAGGTCTTCCCGTGGTGGATGACGGCAGACTGGTCGGTATTATCTCAAGGAGGGATTTTAGAAAGATAAGGAAAAAATCACAGGAAAAAGCGCCGGTAAAAGCGTTTATGAGCACAAATGTTACAACAATCGACCCTGAAAAAAGCCCTATACAGGCGGCCCGCCTCATGATAAAGCACGATATCGGCAGGCTTCCCGTGGTGGAAAACGGGCGCATTATCGGAATCGTTACAAGATCGGATGCAATGGTTTATCTTTACGATCTGTTGCCTGAATAATCCGGATTTTTCAAATCTACTTTTTGCTTTCAAGCGATTTTTTAAGCCGATCTTCAAGTCAATCTTCAAGCCAATCTTCAAGACAAACCAGTCCTTCTTTTATGGAAACTTTTGGCGCGTAACCTAAGTCTTTCTTTGCGGCGCTGATATCGAACCAGTGTGATGTTGCAAGTTCTTCAGCGACAAAACGTGTTATGGGCGGTTCGGCTTTTATATTAAATTTTTTATAAATTGTTTCAAATAAATATCCGATCAAGCATGCCGGCTTTTTCGGTATTGACCGCTTTACGGGATCGAGTCCCGCGGCTTTTAAAATATCGTTGACCATATCCCATAATGGCACAGGCTGATCCTGGCTTATAAAATATATGTTGCCTGAAAGTTCTGGTTTTTTTTTCAAGCTGTCTGCGGCAAGGATATGAGCGTCCGCGGCATTATCTATATAGATCGTATCCACAAGATTTTTCCCGTTTCCGACTTTAACCATCTGTTTTGCCCTTGCAATAATCCTCGGAACAAGATGGTTGTCTTTCGGCCCCCAGATTAGATGGGGCCTTAGTATGATTGCATTTAAGCCCTTTTTTGCCGCGTTAACGACAATCTGTTCGGCCATGGCCTTGGTTTGCGGATAACAGGCTTGAAAATCGGCGGAATAGGGGACGGATTCATTTAGACCTTCCATGTCGGCGCCGTTAAAGACAACGCTCGGTGAACCGGTATAAATCAGGATAGAGACATTATGAGTAAAACATGCATCAACAATATTTTTTGTTCCGATCACATTTGTTTTGAAATAGTCGTCATACGGCCCCCATACGCCGGGTTTTGCGGCAACGTGAAAAACAGTGTCAATCCCGCCGCATGCGTTTTCAACGGCTGTTTTATCAGCGATATCGCCCTGGATCTGCAAAACGCCCATTGAGGCAAGCTCATGGTGAAAATGGCGGGAAAAACTGACCACGTCGCTTCCTCTTTTAATCAGGAGTTTAACGATTGCCTGGCCGAGAAAACCTCCTCCCCCCGTAACAAGGCATTTTGTTTTTATAGCCATAATTCAACTCTTTTCAACGAACCTTTTTTTTTGCCCATGCCGCCAGCTCTTCACGAAAGATTTTTGCGTTGTGCCGGATATCGACCGGAAACGACTTGCAAAAAAGTATTGTGTCTATATTTTCCGTAAGAACATTCTGTTTTGCCAGTTCTAAAAGTTCATTTTTCATCTTTTTTTTGTTTTTGCCGTGGCTGCCGGGTTTCAGCTCGATGCATATCACCGGTTTTTGACTTTGCAAAGGCCCCACCCCGACCAGGGCGCTTCGAAATACAGCAGGATGATTGTTGAAGATAGATTCAAAGGGTATGGTAAACAGGTCGCCGTTTTTTGTCCTTACACGGTGGCTTTTCCTGCCGCAAAACCATATCCTTTTTTTGTTGTCGAGCCAGCCGAGATCCCCCAT
>JAUVKB010000210.1 GCA_030596405.1 Deltaproteobacteria bacterium | reverse complement strand
AATATATGTTGCAAACTTTATGTTTAAACCTTGGAGCGTCAATTATTTCATCCTTTCAAGCAGATTGATTAAGGCAGGTCCGAGAATAATAACCATCAGGGCTGGAAGGATTAAAAGAATTGTCGGAAATGTAAGTTTTGTTGAAATCGTGGCTCCTTTTTCTTCCGCGATCCGCCTCCTTTCCGTTCGCAGAGAATCAGAATAGACCTTTATGGCTTCTGCGATATCCGTACCAAGATCAGAGGACTGGATAAGGGTCTGGGCTACGCTTGAAAGATTCATTTCACCGTTTCGATCGGCAAGGTTCAAAAGCGCCTGCTTTCTTGAAAGCCCGCCCTTGATTTCGAGAAATTAGCGTCCAAACTCTTTGGATAAAACCGGCGCAATAAAAGAAAGCTCTTTGCTTACCCTGTTTAGCGCCATATCAAAGCTTAGACCGGCTTCCATACAGATAAGAAGCAAGTCGAGAGCATCCGGAAGTTCAACAAATAGCTGCCTGTGCCGCCGGGTAACTTTGTGTTTAAGAAACAGACCGGGCAGATAGTACCCGGCAGCGGCAGGAAAAAAAACAAACAGCATATTTCGGCCGGTAATGTTATTTGTCAAAGAAAGTAAAAACAAATATAAAACGGCTGTTAATAAAGCAAGCGCCAGCTTTGTTCCAAAAAATATGACAAGCGCATTTTTAGATCTGTAACCGGCGTACCCCAGAAGTTGTCTTAACCTGACTGTTTCCGTCTTGTTTTTAGGCAGCGCTACCAGACCGAAAGCAATCAGGATTTTTTTAATATCCTTATTCATTTGCTTTTTTTCATATTCAGCCGCCATCCGGCTGGATGCAATCAGCCTTTTCATAATGACCGCGCGTTTATACTTTTCTTCAAAATAGAAATAGGCCGCCATAAAAGATCCCGAAACCAGAAAAAAGGTGCAAGATTCTATTAGATAATAAAAAGATTTCATTTTACACCTCGATATTCGATATTTTTCTCATTACCCAAAATCCTGCCGTTACCAGGACCAGCGCCAGGAAAAACAATTTTTTACCAAACGGGTGCACAAAAAGGATGGACACATATTCAGGATTTAACAACCAGGTAACCAAACCGAATCCAACCGGAATCAGGGCGAGAATCAATGCTGTTATCCGCCCTTCGGCGGTCAGAGCTTTTACCTGCATTTTGAGTTTGAAGCGGTTGCGGATAGTTTTTGATAATCCATCCAGAATTTTCATCAGGTTGCCGCCGGTTTCTCTTTGAACGGCAAAGGTGGTGCAAAGAATCTTGATATCCGCAATCCGCGGGTATCGGCCGGCAAAGTTTCTGATAGCTGTTTCAAAGGGCAAACCCATGGCGATTTCATCGTAAACACTCCTGATCTCCGTTCCTACCGGCGCAGGGAGTCTGCGGCCGACTTCCCGCAGGGCGCCGTCGAGTGACTGACCGGCCTTTAAAGACCTTATGATCATATCAATCGCTTCGGGAAGCTGCTTGACAAGACCCTCTTCGCGTTTGTTTCTCCTGTAAATATAATAAAAAGCAGGACAAAAGAAACCCAGCATTAAAAAAAGAAACATGATAAAGGGATTTCTCATCAGCAATAGAGGGGGCAGAATAAAAAAAAGACCTACGCCAAAAGAAACGAATAAAAATCTTTTAACGGAAATGGAGGCCTCAGCGGATATAAGCAAGGATTCGATGATTGCGATATCCATGACCCGACCCAGCATGGTTTCCATAAATCCGGTTTTTTCATTTAAAACCCGGTCATCTTGCGGGGATTTTCTTTCGGCGGCAAGTTTTTTTAATAACTTTTCTTTTCCGGCCGCTTTTTTATCGACCTGCAGGTAATAAAAAGAGAGTATAAGAAAAAATATGACCAGAGCGAAAACTGTTAATATCAGCCACTTCATATTGATATTTAACTCTTGATATTCTTTTCAAAGCAAAATATTTCTGAGCTCAAATCGATTCCGTATGAATGAATATGGTCTTTAAACCTCGATTCAGTTCCTGTGGCGATAAATGTTCCGTAAATTCTGCCTTCCGGGTCAACGCCTTTTTGTTTGAACAGAAAAATATCCTGCAACTTGATGTTATAATTCGGGTCGACTCCGGTTACCTCGGAAACAGATATCAGCCGTCTTTTACCGTCCGGAAGCCTTGCAAGCTGAACAATAATATTGATTGCGCTTGCTACAAGAAGTTTCATGGCCATTTCCGAAAACTGGGAAGTCCCCATGCTCAGCATGACTTCCATGCGCGACAGAGCGTCATGGGGCGAATTGGCGTGGATCGTCGACATGGATCCCTGGTGCCCGGTGTTCATAGCCTGTAGCATATCCATCACTTCGGCTCCCCGGGCCTCGCCCACAATAATCCTGTCGGGACGCATCCTGAGGCTGTTTCTAACAAGATCCGTAAGGGTGACCTCTCCCTTTCCTTCAATATTGGGAGGCCTCGACTCCAGCCTGACAACATGCGGTTGAAGAAGCTTTAGCTCAGCGCTGTCTTCGATGGTGATAATCCGTTCGGTATCCGGAATATATCCTGAAAAAATATTTAACAAGGTGGTTTTGCCTGCCCCGGTTCCACCGGATATCAGGATGTTGAGCTTCGATTTTACAGCGCCGCTTAAAAACTCCAGCATCTCGGAAGTCAGAGTAAGGCCGGCAAGCAGGTTTTCCAGAGTTAAGGATTTTTTGCTGAATTTACGTATGGAAAGCAGAGGGCCGTCCAGGGAAAGGGGCGGAATAATTACATTGACCCTTGAGCCGTCCGGAAGTCTTGCATCTACCATGGGTGATGACTCATCTATTCTCCGACCGATTTTAGAAACTATTTTGTCGACAATCTGCATCAAATGCTCATTATCCCTGAACCTGACCTGCGTTTTGTAAAGCATCCCGTCTTTTTCCACATAAACACCGGAAAAACCGTTGACAAGTATATCCTGTACCGAATCGTCCTGTATGAGCGGTTGAATAGGACCGAGCCCGATGATTTCATTCATCAGGTCGGTAACAAGCATAATCCTTTCCCTTTGATTCAGGGGAAGATTATCAGCCGAGGCGATTACCTGCAGGGCTTCTTTTACAGATGCATAAAGCGCTTCCGACGGCATATCGGTTATGGAGGCAAGATCAAGTTCATTAACCAGCCTGGAATGAACTTTTGATTTGACGGTGTTGTAAGTTTGAAGATCAAGCCCGTCATGAACCTCCGCTTCCGCATATTCCCGGTTTGATGAGCTGGCTCTTAGTCTTTGGCTTAATTTCATATGGAGGCCCTTTTTCTAAACAGCGGTAAAAAACGGCCGATCATTTCCAGCGCTGTTTTCGGCGCACTTGTTTTTCGAGGTTTTATGCCGGTCAACCGGCTCGCCAGAGTTTTAAGATCGCTGTTTATCTTTGTATCCGGTTTTGCCATATCGAGTGTTTTGCCTTTGTTAATGACATCGGTCAGGGACGCAAAATCATTTCTGATGGATTCAAAGACAGGCCAGTAAAGGACATATGCAACATCTT
>JAUVKB010000029.1 GCA_030596405.1 Deltaproteobacteria bacterium | reverse complement strand
TGGTTTCGATAACCCAGGATATTTTAAATATAGCCAATTTTAACTGTGCATACTCCGAGTTTTTTCAAAACTACGACCGAAGCCAGATCGAACATTATCTGCCTAGTGCTATAAATATTTCCCAAAGCGACGGTATCATGGTGCACTTTGCGGAAACTCACGATAATAAAAGATTGGCCAAGCGCTCCAAAACTTATGCCAGAATGCGTACCGCCCTTTGCGCTTTGTGTTCTCACAACGGAGCTTTTGCCTTTACAAACGGGGTGGAATGGTATGCCACTGAAAAGATAGACGTCCACAATTCCCCTTCCCTCAACTGGGGGGCTGCGGTCAATCAGGTGAATTACATCCATCGGCTCAGCATTCTTCTGCGGGTTCACCCGGCCTTTTTCGACCAAACCGAACTAAAAATGATTCAACAGGGCGGGGGAAACCACATCGCCCTGCTTCGCCGTCATCTTCCTTCCGGGAAAAAACTTTTGGTTGTGGCAAATTTAGATGATCAGAACAAAACCCTGGGCTCCTGGGACCCGCGAGAAACCGGCATAAAAAACCGGGTGGCTGTTGATCTTCTTACCGGGGGGAAAATAACCCTCGACAAATCAGAAGACAAGCACACTTATCTCCTTTATCCGGGTCAGATTCTTTGCCTTTCCCCCGACAAAACCGATATCGATATCGTAAGCCGGGCAGTTGACACTATTTCCATGCCTAAGCGGATTAAAGACCAGCGGCTGCGTGCAAGAGCTCTCGATGTGTTCAGATATTATAACGGCATAATCGACATAGGCGATTTTAACCCCGGTGAAGCTGCAAGACAACTGGCTGATGATCCTGTCGCTTTCTGCCGGAGCTTTCAACCTGTTGATCATGAATCCCGTGTGATTACCTGGCGGTGGCACAGAGACAAGAGGCGGGAGGTTATGATCCCTCCTGATCATTTTTTACTCGTCAAGGCAAACAGTTCTTTTCGCGCCTGTATAATGGAAAAAGACTATGTTTTGGCACATTCGGTAAGCATCCCGCAAACAGACGGATCATTTTTTATCCTGTTTTCTCCTTTGCCGGCGCCGGAAATTTTCCGCCCGCGCACTTTAAGGTTATCGGTTTACACTCCCGGAAGCTGTAAACATGTCGATGCCCCGGTTCTTTTTTTACCTCGAGCCAAAACAGTAAAAGTAAAAAAACATTATGATCGAACTGAGCTGTTGAAAAACCCTCTGCTTTTTTTGGGAACCAATACCCGCGGCGGCATGCTCCGTGTCCCGGTATCATGGGGAGAACTCCACAGCCGATACGACGCCCTGCTTGCGGCAAACCTGAATAAAGAATTTCCCGAAGACAGATGGGTTATGTTCACCAGGTGCCGGGGATGGCTGATATTTCAGGGCTATGCCCAGGAGATAAGCCTTGACTGCCTCCATTCATTCCGTTTTGATTACAATTCAAAAGGGTACTGGCAATTTCATGTGCCGACAGGCCAGGGAGAATATCTTTTTTTAACCATAGGCGTGGAAACAATCCCTGATGAAAATGCCGTGCGTATCCTTTTTTACCGGCACCCGGCAGGCAAACAGGCCGGATTAAAAGAAGGAAAACTATCAGACGACAAAAAGGTAAAGCTTATCCTTCGTCCCGACATAGAAGATCGGAATTTTCATGAGACCACCAAGGCATATATGGGGCCGGAAAAAATATGGCCGGGTTCAGTTGCAAGTTTTCCCGACGGTTTTACCTTTACACCGGAGAAAAACCGCAGGCTCGACATCAGAGTCTCCCACGGCTCTTTTGTTGATGATCCTGAGTGGTATTATATGGTATTCAGAGACACAGAGGCCGAAAGAGGCCTTGATCCGGACTCGGATCTTTTCAGCCCCGGCTATTTTTCCGCACTCCTTGAAGGCGGCTCTTTTGTTGAGCTGACGGCACAAATTTCAGGCAAAAACAAACAACGGCCTCTTCCTCATAGTCGTATGCTTCGACAAATTAAATCCTCCGGAGTTAAATTTTCCGGGGTTAAATCCTCCGGAGTTAAATCTTCTCAGGTTAAATCTTCTCAGGCCAAATCATCTTCTCAGACTAAGTCCCCGATTGCCGGATACGACACCGAATCGGAACCGCTTAAAGTCCTTAAAGAGTCACTGGACCAATACATAGTAAAAAGAGGGGCATTGAAAACCGTAATTGCGGGATATCCATGGTTTTTAGATTGGGGGCGGGATACATTGATTGTTGTCCGGGGTTTAATCGTAGCGGGGAAAACAGAAGACGCCCGGATTATTTTAGAGCAGTTTGCCCGGTTTGAAAAGGACGGAACTATTCCGAATATGATACTGGGCGACAATTCGGAAAACAGGGACTCGTCCGATGCGCCGTTGTGGTTTTTCGTGGCCTGCGCCGATCTGGTAAGCGCCGAAGGAAACGACAGTTTTTTAAAAGTGCGCTGCGGCAACCGTACAGTGCGTCAAGTTCTGCTCTCCATGGGACGATCTATTGCAGCCGGCACACCCAACAGGATCAGCATGGACCCGGAATCGGGATTGATTTTCAGCCCGGCACATTTTACATGGATGGACACCAATTACCCGGCATGCAGCCCCAGAGAAGGGTATCCTGTTGAAATTCAGGCTATGTGGTATTTTGCGCTGTCTTTTTTAGCCCGGATCGACTCGGGAAAAAATGCAAGTGATTGGCTAAAAACAGGTAAACAGGTACAATCATCGCTTCTTTCCCTGTTTTTTCTTGAAAAAGAGGGATTTTTATCAGACTGTCTACATGCCCGTTACGGTGAACCCGCAAGAAAGGCCGAACCCGATAACGCGCTTCGACCGAATCAACTTTTAGCCATAACCATGGGAGCCGTTACCAATAAAGCGGTTTGTCGCAGAATTTTAGCTTCTTGTGAAGATCTTCTGGTCCCCGGCGCCATACGGACTCTTGCAGACAGACCGGTTCGCCGCCCCATAGAAATAGTTCACAACAAAAACATATTAAACGATCCGTATAATCCGTATCAGGGAAGATATGAAGGAGATGAAGATTCAAAAAGAAAGCCGGCTTATCACAACGGTACGGCCTGGACATGGATTTTTCCGAGTTATTGCGAGGCATGGGTCAAGACTTACGGCAGCAACGGCATGGAAACCGCCCTGGCATGGCTTGCAAGCAGTTTCAGGCTGATCAATCAGGGGTGCGCGGGTCACGTGCCGGAAATTTTGGACGGCGATTTTCCTCACAAACCTCGTGGCTGTGATGCCCAGGCATGGGGAGCAAGTGAACTGCTGAGGGTTTGGGCGCTGACAGCTAAAAATTATAAATCGATCATTTGTGCATAAAATACTTAAGAAAAGGTGTTGAAAAAAGCAGCCGGGATTTTGAATTGCGATCTTGATTATATCCGATATAATTAAAGAATACTCAAGTCAATAAAGGAGAACCGAGACTTGCTGGTCTACCTGGTGCGAAAATTTTTTGAAACTGGCAATTTGGCAGGTATTCAGCCTGGTCATAAACAAAAATTAAGACTTCGACTTATTGCTCTTGATACTGCTACTTGTATTGAAGATATGAATACTCCAGGTTGGCGGCTCCACAGTTTGAAAGGTGATCGTCAAGGACTATGGGCGATTGATGTAAATAAAAATTGGCGTATCGTTTTTGAATTTAAAGATGGTAATGCCTATATTGTAGATTATGAGGATTATCACTAATGACTATGTATAACCCGCCCCATCCCGGGGAATTCATCAATGACGTCTATTTAGAACCTATAGGAATGACTCATAGAAGTGTTGCCTTACGGCTCAAAGTTTCGCCTTCAACTTTTTCTCGGCTTATCAAAGGACAAAGTTCAATTAGTCCGGGAATGGCTTTGCGTCTATCTAAATGTTTGGGCCGCAGCCCTGAAAGCTGGCTTCTTATGCAGGATAATTATGACCTATGGCAAGCTAAACAACGTGTTGATCTTTCAGGGATAGAACCTCTGGCAATACCAGCTTAACATTAGAGGGCACAAAATAGGTGTCAAATCTTGAATAGTGAATAAGGTGCCACTAATCATTATTCAAGATTTGACACCATTACTCCATTACTCTTTTGTGGTCTGCAAATGGACGGCTTCTCTATCGGCGGGACGATTGATAAAACGCTATTCGTTTTGGCCTTTACAACGAATAAATATGATGTATAATGCTGGCATATACATCATTGGAGGTGCCGCATGATACGAACACAGATATACCTAACAGAGCGCCAGCGTTCTGAATTAACAACTATTTCAAAAATTCTTGGAAAAAAACAAAGTGAACTCATACGAGAAGCTGTTGATCGACTCATTGATCAAGCGGGAAACAGCCGGCGGGAGGTAATATTACGCGAGGCTGCCGGGATATGGAAGGATCGTACTGATCTTCCTGATTTCAAGAAAATTCGTACTGAATGGGACAGGATTTAGCCATGGAGAAATCATTTCTCCTTGACACAGATGTTTTAATTGATTTTTTTCGAGGTTACAATAAGGCGGTGAGTTTTGTAAACAGGTACTCATCACGAATTATTCTTTCATCCATCGGTGTTGCAGAATTATATGCTGGAGTTAAAGAAGGGGCAGAACAAATTTCATTGGAAAATTTCATTTCGCTTTTTCGTGTTGTACCTGTAACTGCTGAAATTGCAAAGGCTGGAGGATTCTACAAGCGCGATTATGGAAAATCTCATGGCGTTGGGCTTGCAGATGCAATAATAGCCGCTACATCTGAGGCTGAGGACACAGAGTTGAAGACTCTAAATATTAAGCATTATCCAATGATAAAGGGTCTAACGCCTGCTTACAAAAAGTAGGGGCAAAAGGCAAAATAGGTGTCAAATCTTGAATAGTGTGCCACTAATCACTATTCAAGATTTGACACCTTAATCTACCTGGATCTTTTCCGGTTATTGCGAGGCATGGGTCAAGACTTGCGGCAGCAACGGCATGGAAACCGCCCTGGCATGGCTTGCAAGCAGTTTCAGGCTGATCAACCAGGGGTGCGCGGGTCACGCGTGCCGGAAATTTTGGACGGCGATTTTCCCCACAAACCTCGTGGCTGTGACGCCCAGGCATGGGGGGCAAGTGAACTGCTGAGGGTTTGGACACTGACAGTTAAAAATTATAAATCGATCATTTGTGCATAAAATACTTGGGAATTAATATTGAAAGCTTCTCGGAACAACCCCAAAATCCTTATTGTAACGCCGGAAATTACATATCTGCCGGACGGCATGGGATACATTGCCAACTATCTCTCCGCCAAGGCCGGAGGGCTTGCCGATGTTTCAGCCACACTTGTCAGCGCTCTGTTTGAACTTGGAGTCGATGTTCATGTTGCTATTCCGAATTACCGCCAAATTTTCGGAGGCCAGTTAGCCTACATATTGGGTAAAAAATTAAGAAGTATCAAAAAAAAAATGCCGCTTGAAAGGATCCACCTGGCAGAAGACGAGGCCTTTTTTAATATAAATTATGTTTATTCCAGCTACAGTGAGGAAAACTCAGAAATTGCCATTGCGTTTCAGCGGGAAATAATCAACAAGATCATTCCACAGGTAAAGCCGGATTTTATCCATTGCAACGACTGGATGACCGGTTTGATTCCAGCCGCAGCAAAAAAACTCCACATCCCCTCTCTTTTCACGATCCATAACATCTATACTACAAAGTTTTTTCTGTCCCAAATTGAGGAAATGGGAATCGACGTCTCATCTTTCTGGCAATATCTTTATTATGAGAACATGGCCCCTGATTACAAAAAAGCACGCGAATCCAATCCCGTTGATTTGCTTACCAGCGGAGTTTTTGCCGCCGACTTTGTAAATACGGTCAGCCCGACATTTTTAACCGAGGTGATTAAAGGCCGGCACGAGTTTGTCGAATGCAATTTTAAGCAGGAGGTGACAAACAAATGGAACGCCGGATGTGCCGTCGGCATCATGAATTCACCTGATCCTTCTTTTGATCCTGGGGCTGATAAAGATTTGATCCGTACTTACGGTCCAAAGGATCATGTTGCAGGAAAACGGGAAAACAAACGTTTTCTTCAAAAAACTTTGGGACTTGTTGAAGACGACAGGGCCCCTCTTTTTTTCTGGCCTTCCCGTCTCGACACCATCCAGAAAGGATGTCATCTGCTTGCGGAAATCCTTTATGAGATTGTTTTAAGCAATTGGGAACAGCATCTGGAAATTGTTATTGTATCCAATGGCGATTATGAAATAAATTTCAAAAATATTGTCAAGTTTCATCACCTGGAAAGTCGTGTGGCGGTATGCAACTTTAACGAGCGTTTATCACGTCTGGCCTATGGAGCATCAGATTTCATATTGATGCCCTCACGTTTTGAACCGTGCGGCCTTCCGCAGATGATAGGCCCTATTTACGGATCACTTCCGGTTGCCCGTGATACCGGCGGGATTCACGACACGGTCATTAATATGGATATTCAAAATAATACCGGCAACGGTTTTCTTTTTCAGGCATTTGACGCCGAAAATCTGCTTACGGCCGTCAAACAGGCATTACGGTTTTATAATCATCCGGAAAAAACAAAACAGCAACAGATCAAGCGGGTTATGAAACAGAGCGCTACTGCGTTCAATCACATGGCAACGGCGCGTCAATATGTCGATACTTATGAAAAAATATTGCGGCGTCCCCTGATCAGGCCATAATTGAAAATCAAGCGTATTTTATGATGAACAGTCAAAAAGCTTTACAGTCTATTTTGGACAGCGACCCATTTTTGCGGCCCTATGAAAAAATTCTTCAGCATCGGATAAATAAAATCCGGGAAAAGGAAATAGAGCTTACCTGTGGGGAAATGAGTCTTGCCGATTTTGCCTCGGGTCATGAATACTTTGGTTTGCATTTTCGGGACAATGAGTGGATTTTTCGGGAATGGGCGCCCAATGCCGATAAAATTTATCTGATCGGAAATATGACCGACTGGCTGGAGAAAAAAGCGTTTTCTTTAGAACGGATTGATGAAGATGGCGTATGGGAAATCCGTTTGCCGGCGGCGACATTGGAACATGGAGATTTATATCGACTTCGCATCTACTGGCACGGGGGAGAAGGTGATCGTATTCCGGCATATGCCAGACGCGTGGTTCAGGACCCTGTGACATTAATTTTTAATGCCCAGGCGTGGCATCCGTCTTCTCCTTATCGATGGAAGCATCCTGACTTTCGCTGCTCATCGGATTCCCTGTTCATTTATGAAGTCCACGTCGGCATGGCCCAGGAAGAGGAAAAAATCGGTTCTTACAGGGAGTTTACAACACGCATCCTCCCCAGGATTATATCGGCGGGTTATAATACGATCCAGTTAATGGCAATCCAGGAGCACCCCTATTACGGTTCCTTTGGTTATCATGTATCCAGCTTTTTTGCCGCGTCTTCCCGGTTCGGCACACCGGAAGATTTAAAGGATCTGATTGATACGGCTCATGATTCAGGCATAAACGTGATCATGGACATCGTCCATTCTCATGCCGTTTGTAATGAAGTGGAAGGGATTAGCCGTTTCGACGGCACTTTATATCAATACTTTCATGATGAATCACGCGGGTTCCACGATGCCTGGGATTCCCGGTGCTTTGATTACGGGAAGCACCAGGTTCTTCATTTTCTTCTCTCCAACTGCCGATTCTGGCTTGATGAATATCATTTTGACGGCTTCCGTTTCGACGGTATTACCAGCATGCTCTATCTTCACCATGGCCTTGGCAAGGCATTTACATCCTATGACGACTATTTCGGCAACAGCGTGGACGAAAATGCAACAACTTATCTTGCGCTTGCCAATATGGTTATACATGATATACGTCCTGACGCCCTCACAATTGCAGAGGATATCAGCGGGATGCCGGGGCTGGCTCTTCCCGTATCCGAAGGTGGAACAGGATTTGATTACCGGTTTGCCATGGGAATTCCGGATTACTGGATAAGGCTTACTAAAGATATCCGTGACGAAGACTGGAACATGGGCCATTTATGGTTTGAACTGACAAACCGCAGATACACCGAAAAGACATTGAGTTACGCTGAATCTCACGATCAGGCTCTGGTGGGCGATCAGACCCTTATTTTCAGACTTATCGGGTCAAATATGTACTATAATATGCATATTCAGGATCAAAATATTGGAGTTGACAGGGGAATAGCCTTACATAAACTTATCCGCTTGATCACGATGGCAACCGCTGGTAACGGTTATCTTAATTTTATGGGAAATGAATTCGGGCATCCTGAATGGATCGACTTCCCGCGCGAAGGGAACGCTTGGTCATACAAGCACTCACGTCGCCAATGGCATCTTGCGGACGATACAAATCTTATGTATCATTTTCTGTTGCAATTTGATCACAGTATGATCGCTTTGGCCAAAAATTTTCACCTGTTGGAATCGTCCTGGCCACGGTTAATGTTTGAACACTCTGCGGACAAGGTAATTGTTTTTGAACGGGCCGGTCTTATATTCGTGTTCAACTTTCATCCGACTATTTCTCACTTGGACTACAGGCTGGAAGCTCCGGCTGGAAAATACAAGATGATTCTAGACAGCGATGCTCTTGAATATGGGGGGCACGGCCGGCTCCTTCCGAATCAATATCATTTGACTCTTGCAGACGATTCAAGAAATGAAAAGCGTCATTTACTCAGCCTTTATATTCCCACCCGTACGGCGATAGTGTTGCAACCTGTCTTAAAATAATCTCTGAACGAAAATTAATGTATTCCTGCGGTTAAACTTTTCTATTTTTCGTTCGGGTACTAAATAACAGTCAGCCCGAATGTTTAATTAAACATTCGGGCTGACTTATGTATTATTTTTTATCGTCTTTTACTTCTTCAAAATCGGCGTCCACAACATCTTCATCGGGGGTGGAAGACTCCGGCTGGCCAGGGCCGGCGCTCTCGGCGCCGGGTTGTTGATCCTCTGACTGAGCAGCTTGTTGATACATGGCTTCTGCGAGCTTATGGGAAGCCTGGGTTAATTCTTCGCTCAGCCGTTTGATTTCCGCGGCATCATCTCCCTCCATAGCTTTCTTAAGGTTGGCCGTAGCGCTTTCAATCTGGGTTTTTGTCGCGGCGTCAACTTTATCTCCTAGTTCTTTTGTCGTTTTTTCAGTAGAATAGATCAATGCATCCGCATTATTACGGGCTTCTACCAGTTCTTTTTTCTTTTTATCTTCTTCAGCATGAAGCTCCGCATCTTTGATCAGATTATCGATATCTTCCTTGGACAATCCGCTGGAAGCCGTAATTTTGATTGACTGTTCCTTATTTGTCGCCATATCTTTTGCAGAGACATTAACAATACCATTGGCATCGATATCGAAAGAAACCTCAACCTGAGGTACTCCACGCGGAGCCGGCGGTATCCCGACAAGTTCGAAACGGCCAAGTGTTTTGTTGCCCGAAGCCATTTCCCGTTCACCCTGAAGCACATGAATGGAGACCGCCGGCTGGTTGTCGGCAGCGGTTGAAAAGGTTTGGCTCTTTTTAGTCGGAATAGTTGTATTCTTCTCGATCAGCCTGGTCATGATACCACCTAAGGTTTCGATACCAAGAGAAAGTGGCGTAACATCAAGAAGAAGAACATCTTTGACGTCTCCCTTTAAAACACCACCCTGAATGGCAGCGCCGATTGCAACAACTTCATCAGGATTAACGCCCTTATGAGGCTCTTTGCCGAAAATCTGCTTGACCCGTTCCTGAACCGCCGGCATGCGTATCATGCCACCGACTAGAATAACTTCGTCAATATCCTTAGGCGTCATGCCTGCATCCTTAAGAGCAGTCCGGCAGGGTCCTTCCAGTTTGTCCAGAAGATCGCCGACCAGGGATTCTATTTTAGCCCTGGTCAATTTTATGTTAAGGTGTTTAGGCCCGCTGCTGTCGGCTGTTATAAAGGGAAGATTTACATCTGTCTCCATAGATGTTGATAATTCCATTTTTGCCTTTTCGGCAGCCTCTTTCAGCCGTTGTAATGCCATTTTATCACTTCTTAAATCAATGCCCTGGTCTTTCTTGAATTCATCCGCCAGGTACTCGATAAGCCGCAGGTCAAAATCCTCGCCGCCCAGATGGGTATCACCGTTTGTGGCTTTTACTTCAAAGACTCCTTCCCCGATTTCGAGTATAGATACATCAAAGGTGCCGCCTCCGAGGTCAAAAACGGCGATCTTTTCTTCTTTTTTCTTGTCCAGGCCGTATGCAAGTGATGCGGCCGTGGGTTCATTGATTATCCGAAGAACATTAAGGCCGGCAATTTTCCCGGCATCTTTGGTCGCCTGGCGCTGGCTATCGTTAAAATATGCCGGTACGGTTACAACCGCGTCTGTAACTTTTTCACCAAGATATTCCTCGGCGGTTTTTTTAATATTTGCGAGAATAAATGATGATATCTCGGCAGGGGTGTGAAGTTTCCCGTTAACATTAATACGGGTCTCGTCCTTTCCCCCCTTTTCTATTTTGTAAGGGAGTATATTTATATCACTTTGCACCTCAGGCGAGGAATATCTGCGGCCGATTAACCGTTTAACGGCAAAAACCGTATTTTCCGGGTTTGTTATGGCCTGACGTTTTGCAATTTGCCCCACAAGCCTTTCCCCGCTGCTTGAGATAGAAAATATGGAAGGTGTCGTCCGTCCTCCCTCCGGATTTGTTATTACCTTTGCCTCGCCACCATCCATTATTGCCACACATGAATTTGTTGTGCCTAAATCAATTCCTATTACTTTACCCATTTGTATCCCTCCTGACTTTGTCGCTTTTTATATATCATTTTGTATTATCCATATTATCATTGTTGCTTGTTGTTGTCACAACTTGTTGATATAATAACCATAGCGGGTCTGAGCAGCCTGCCATGAAGCATGTATCCCCTTTGGAGATCCTTTGTTACTGTATCGCCAGGATAATCATCGGTTTTTTCCTGCGATACAGCCTGATGATAGGTCGGATCAAATTTTTCGCCTAAACTTTCAACAGGCTTTACCCCAAACTTTTCAAAAATTTTCAGTATTTCCCTCAGGGTCATATCAACCCCTTCCACAACGCGGCTTTTTGCCCCTTCGTTATCGCTGGACGAATCTATAGCTCTTTCAAGGTTGTCCACAACACTGAGCATCTCTTTTATCAAGGATTCATTGGCAAATTTTCTGAATTCCTCCATTTCCCGCAAAGAACGTTTTTTGTAGTTTTCGAACTCTGCCGAGACTCTCAAGTATTTTTCATATGACTGTTTTGCCTCCTCCTCTGCCGCTTCAAGCTTTTTTTTCATTTTTTTTACCGGATCATCGGACTTGTCTGTATCGTCTTTATCAGAACCGGTTTTTTTTGTTATTCTAATCTTTTTTCCGGCTGCTTTGGTTCTATTATGTTTTTGTCTTTTATCATCATCCGTCATCTGTAAATATTATCTCCTGCCTTTATTGGGTAAAAAGTCATAAAGTTCTCTTAAAAAATAATACGCTATTAAACAATGTCAAGGCAATCATTGACAGGTTTGATATTGCTGACAACTGCTTGTTTTCCAAAATATTTTTTATTTTTTTGTTCAGTCGGGCGACGGCGGAAAGGCAGCCCTGTTCGGGAAATAGCCTGAAAAAACTAAAAATGGGGAAAACTAAAAAGCGGTTGTGCACCCTCTATCAGATCTTTTCTGAAATAATTAGCCACAAATATGATCGGGATCGATCCGCGACACAGACTGCACCACTTATCGCTGCTTCCTCCCGGACCTGACGAAATTCATGGCTGTCTGTTGCACGGCGACCGATCAGGATGACTTAATTAATTTTCAGGACAAAAATCCTTTAGAGGGAATTCGACCCCGCATAAAGCGGATTTCGGGAAAAGGGCACCGCTAACTCCCCGCCTAGCACAACCTGCATTGTATTATAATTCATAAAATTATTTTTACAAGCAAATTTGAAAATTCATATGCGTCTGCCCTGATTCTATAAAAAGCACGGGTTGACTATGCGGCCCTGTTTTGGTATTTGTTTTTAGCGAGTCCTTTGAAAAATAACCGGTTCGTTTAAGACTTAAAGACGAAAATTTCAACCGCGCCATGCCGGCACCGACCGAAAAATTGACCAAAAAATTGACCAAAAAATTTAACAACAAATTTAACAACAAATTATTACGTACTGTAAAAGCGACTATTGCTGCCTACAGTATGTTTCAGCCCGGAGATTCCGTGCTTGTAGGTGTTTCAGGAGGGCCTGATTCGGTTGCCCTTCTACACGCGCTTCTTGCATTTGTCCCCATGTTTTCTTTAAGACTGGGAGTTGTCCACTTGAATCACTCTCTCCGCCGGGAAGATTCGGATTATGATGCAAAATTCGTTGAATCCCTTGCCGAAAAACTTGATTTGCCTTTTTATATGAAAAAAGAGAATGTCCGCAAATATCAACGCCTGCACAAGCTGTCCACAGAAGAAGCATCCAGGCGTGTTCGTTATGCGCTTTTTGATTATATTTCAGAACGATACGGATTTAACAAGATTGCCCTTGGCCATAATTCCGATGATAATGCGGAGCTTATATTGATGTATCTGTTTCGAGGAAGCGGGGCGCCGGGCATTTCCGGGATACCGCCTGTAAGGGATGGAAAAATTGTCCGGCCTCTTATTCGATTAAGACGATCCGAAATCACCGATTTTTTGGCATCAAAAAGTATAGATTATGTTTTAGATAAATCCAATACAGATACGAAATTTCTCAGAAACAAAATACGTCATAATTTAATCCCGGTTTTAAAATCATCCTACAATCCAAAAATTGTCGAGACGCTCAATCGCTTTTCTTCGATTATCCAGCATGAAAACGAATGGATAGAAGATATAACAGACAGCCTGTTTAAACAATGTGTCCAAGCCGTGGAAAGAGGAAGAGTTACACTTTCGGTTAAGAATCTAAACAGGGAACACGTTGCGGCAAAAAGAAGGATAATCAGAAAAGCTATTGCTATTGTTAAGGGTGACTTGCGGCGCATTTCTTACAGGCATATAGAAGCGGCAATAGATCTGTTACAAAATGGAACTTTTTATAAAAGCCTTGATCTTCCTGATCGGATCCGTATTAAGCGGTACAAGGAAGAGCTTACAGTCTCAAAAGAAAAAACTTCCCTGCGTGAATTTAATGTGAAACCAACAGATGCCGCCTCCCTTTCTTTTGAATATCGTATCCTAAAACCAGGGACAGTATTAATGAAAGAGATCGGCATTAAAATCCGTTTAAAATTATTGCAGGCAGGCATTGAAGGTTTCCCCGCTATTTTTTCCGATGAACGGATGACAGCCTTTTTTGATATGGACCATCTTGACTTCCCTCTGACTTTGAGGAACTTTCGACCAGGTGACCGGTTTACCCCTCTGGGTATGAGCGGCACACAAAGGGTAAAAAAGTATTTTGTTGATAAAAAGGTTCATCCGGCAGACAGAGCCAACTGTCCGGTTTTATTAAGCTGCGGAAAAATAATATGGGTTGTTGGCCATAGAATAGACGATTCCGTTAAAGTGCTGCCTTTGACCAGCCAGGCGCTTAAAATAGAAGTTTTTCTTGCTTAATGGGCAATGATGGTTAAAATATAAAGATACATTTTAAAATTTTTATCAGGAGGCAATATTGAATCCGTTTTATAAAAATCTGGCCCTATGGCTTGTTATTACCCTCATGATGATCATGCTCTATAATCTTTTCAACCAGCAACGCATGGTGGAAACAAAAAGAAGCTACACAGAGTTTCTTACCATGGTTGAAAATGAACGTATAAGCCAAGTGGTAATCCAGGGGCAGGAACTTTTTGTCACTGATATAAGCGGTGTCCAGTACAAGGTTTTTGCTCCCCAGGACAGTGATCTTATCAAAATTCTCAGACAAAAAAATGTTTCTATAAATGCAAAACCGCCTAACGAGTCCCCATGGTACATGGCGCTCCTTGTTTCATGGTTTCCGATGATTGTGCTTATCGGTGTATGGATATTTTTCATGCGCCAAATGCAGTCAGGCGGCGGCAAAGCCCTTTCTTTTGGAAAGAGCCGCGCCCGCTTGCTTTCTGATCAATCGACAAAAATTACTTTTGAAGACGTTGCCGGAATCGATGAGGCAAAAGAAGAGCTGGAAGAGATCA
The DNA here is from genome assembly GCA_030596405.1 of Deltaproteobacteria bacterium. GTDB lineage: Bacteria > Desulfobacterota > Desulfobacteria > Desulfobacterales > JAUVKB01 > JAUVKB01. The sequence continues at coordinate 873 of JAUVKB010000029.1, read as the reverse complement.
TAGAGTTTTTGAAAAATCCCAAAAAATTCACGCGTCTTGGGGGGCGGATACCTAAAGGGGTGCTTTTAATGGGGCCTCCGGGTACGGGGAAAACCCTTTTGGCGCGTGCAATCGCAGGTGAGGCCGGGGTTCCATTCTTTAGTATCAGTGGCTCGGATTTTGTAGAAATGTTTGTCGGTGTGGGCGCTTCACGCGTGAGAGACCTTTTTGAACAGGGCAAAAAGAATGCTCCCTGTATTATTTTTATCGATGAATTAGATGCGGTCGGAAGACACAGGGGAGCCGGTCTTGGAGGGGGGCATGATGAAAGAGAGCAGACCTTAAACCAGCTTCTCGTCGAGATGGACGGGTTTGAATCAAATGAAGGCGTTATACTTGTCTCCGCCACAAACCGGCCGGATGTCCTTGATCCGGCATTACAGCGCCCCGGACGTTTTGACCGTCAAGTGGTTGTTTCTCTGCCGGACATCAAGGGCAGGGAAGAGATTCTACATGTTCATATGAAAAAAACGCCGATCGGTCCGGATGTCAATACACTTGTGCTGGCAAAGGGCACGCCCGGTTTTTCCGGAGCAGATCTTGAAAATCTCGTAAACGAAGCAGCTCTCATGGCGGCAAAAAGGAACAAAGAAAAACTTGAAATGGTCGATTTTGAAGACGCCAAAGATAAAGTTTACATGGGGCTGGAACGAAAGTCGAAGGTGGTAAGGGAAGAGGACAGAAAAACTACGGCGTATCACGAAGGCGGGCATGCGCTTGTTGCGCGACTTCTTCCCGGCACGGATGCCGTCAACAAAATAACTATAATTCCAAGGGGACGAGCCGCAGGCATAACATGGTTTTTGCCCGAAGAAAGAGATTTTAAATACAAAG
>JAUVKB010000017.1 GCA_030596405.1 Deltaproteobacteria bacterium | reverse complement strand
GGAAATAAAACCCCCGGCCTGAATCAGTTTATCTAAAGCGCCACGATCTACAACAAGGTCTTTTATTATCTTAAATGCCCTTGACCGCCATGGCTCAACAACAATCGTATCCCCGTCGGAAAAATGCCTCATATGAAGCTGGCACAAAGTCGTGCCCTTTTCCGGGCCATGGGCGCGACCGTTTATAACGGTTCCGCACATTCCACAGATTCCTTCCCTGCAATCATGGTCAAATGCAATAGGTTCCTTCCCGTCAAGTGCAAGCTGTTCGTTGATTACATCTATCATTTCAAGAAACGACATGTCGGTTGAGATATTTTTGGCAGGATATGTTTCAAGCCTGCCTTTTACATCCGGACCTTTTTGACGCCAGACCTTTAAGGTCAGATTTATGGTTTTTGTCACTTGTAACTCCTTTGTGTTAATTTGACGTTTTCAAAAACAAGCGGTTCTTTGTGCATTACAGGCTCAGTCTCTTTGCCTGTAAATTCCCAGGCTGAAACATGGCAGAAATTTTCATCGTCACGTTTTGCCTCGTTTTCGTCTGTTTGATACGCCTCATTGAAATGACCGCCGCACGATTCTCTTCTTTCCAGCGCATCTTTTACCATCAATTCGCCAAACTCAAGAAAATCCGCCACACGCCCGGCCCGCTCCAGGCTCTGGTTAAAATCTTTGTCCGAACCGGTAACCAGAACATTTTCCCAGAATTCTTCGCGGAGTTCCTGGATAAGCTTTACAGCCTTTGTAAGCCCGTCATCGTTTCTTGCCATCCCGCAGTAATCCCACATAATCAGCCCAAGTTCCCTGTGGATGTCATCAACAGTCCTTTTTCCGTTTATGGAAAGAAGTTTTTTGGTGAAATCATCAGCAGTTTTGGCAGCCTCTTTGAAAGCGGGATGATCGGTGGTAATATCCTGTTTGCTTGTCCCTGCCAGGTATCCGCCGATTGTATAGGGTATGACAAAATATCCGTCAGCCAAACCCTGCATTAGTGCGCTGGCGCCAAGCCTGTTTGCTCCGTGATCGGAAAAATTGGCTTCACCAAGAACAAAAAGACCATCAAGATTACTCATAAGATTATAATCGACCCATAAACCGCCCATGGTGTAATGAACCGCGGGATACATCATCATAGGTTTTTCATAAGGATTGTCAGCGGTTATTTTTTCATACATCTGAAACAAGTTGCCGTATTTTTTAGAGATTACGCCTATTCCATCTCTTTTGATGGCATCTTTGAAATCAAGATATACAGCCAGTTTAGTCTCTCCCACGCCCTTGCCCATGTCACACTGATCCTTTGCATTGCGTGAAGCAACATCTCTTGGAACCAGGTTGCCGAAACTCGGGTATTTGTTTTCAAGATAATAATCCCTCTCCGATTCAGGAATTTCGTGAGGCGGCCGTTTGTCTCCCGGAGTTTTTGGAACCCAGACACGACCATCGTTTCTCAAGCTTTCACTCATAAGAGTCAGCTTGGACTGATAGTCGCCGTGAACCGGTATGCAAGTGGGATGAATCTGCGTAAAACAGGGGTTGCCGAAAAATGCTCCTTTTTTATAAGCCCTGAAAGCAGCGGTAACGTTGGAGCCCATTGCGTTTGTTGAAAGAAAAAAAACGTTGCCGTATCCGCCGGTTGCAAGAACAACCGCATCAGCACAATGGCTTTCGATTTTGCCGTTTATCAGATTCCTTGTGATAATCCCTCTGGCTTTGCCATCTATAACGACAAGATCGAGCATCTCCCTGCGCTGAAACATTTCTACCTTGCCTGCCGCGATTTGTCGGGACAAGGAACTGTAAGCGCCAAGAAGAAGCTGCTGTCCTGTCTGCCCTCTTGCATAGAAAGTTCTTGAAACCTGCGCGCCGCCGAAAGAGCGGTTTGCAAGCAACCCTCCATATTCACGGGCAAACGGCACTCCCTGGGCCACACACTGATCGATTATATTATTGCTTACCTGTGCAAGGCGATAGACATTGGCCTCTCTTGCTCTGAAATCCCCTCCTTTTATCGTGTCATAAAAGAGGCGCCAGATGCTGTCTCCTTCATTTTGATAGTTTTTTGCCGCATTAATACCTCCCTGAGCCGCAATGCTGTGGGCTCTTCTGGGACTGTCCTGAATGCAGAAGGTTTTTACATTATAGCCCAGCTCGGCAAGTGATGCCGATGCCGAACCTCCGGCAAGACCTGTGCCGACAACGATTATATCAAATTTTCTTTTGTTTGCAGGGTTCACCAGTTTTAACTCAAAACGGTGTTTATCCCATTTTTCAGCGAGCGGGCCGCCTGGAATTTTTGCATCAAGCTGCATGTTTTGTACCTCCATCTATGCAATAAACGAAATAAATACCGGAATAAAACCGAAACCGATAGCGATAACAATACTGAAAACGATTCCAGCTACCTGGATAATGGGCATATATTTTAAATGAGTGGCGCCGATAGTCTGAAAGAGACTCCAAAATCCGTGACTTACGTGAACGGCTACGGCAACCATTGCGACAATATAAACAGCTATATTTACCGGATCTGTAAAAGCGGAAGATACAAGCTGAAAAATTGTTGTATCGGTTTTATCAACAAAGTGAAAATTAATCAGGTGATAAATGACAAAAGCAAGAATAATAAAACCTGTATAGGGCATTGTTGCCGATCCTATGGTTCGCCCCCCTGCATTTTTATTTACAGAATATCTAACAGGTCTTGCCTGTAAATTCTGATAAAAAAGTATGGCTCCTGTTAAAATGTGAACCAGTGCAAAAAATAAAAGCCCTATTTCCGCCACGGTGATAAGCGGCCCCAATGAATGCAGATGCGCTGCATAAGCATTAAAGGTGTCCTTGCCCCCGTAAATAGTCAGGTTGCCGACAAGATGTGAAGCCAAAAATCCGCAGAAGCAAAATCCGGTAACTGCCATCATAAGCTTCTTGCCGATAGAAGAGCCAAGAGTGTTTATTAGCCAATTCATCTTTTCCTCCAAGTCTTAAATGTTATTGAATATGTGAAGTCCAAATCAATTTTTTAATTTTTTTTTTTTAATCTGTCAACGATAATTGAGATTCATTATAATAATGGCCGGCAACGATTTTGTTGTAATTTTGTTTTCACCTTTTTGAGAGGGAAAAACATTTGTCAGGAAAAGCATGTTTTTTTACAACCAAATTTCTTGACACTACAATTAACATTATATAATTTAATAAATTTAAAACTGATGGTGTTGTAAAAAGCCCGCCAAACACTTTTTAGGCGACTGTCAACTACAGGGATTTTCTATGTTTTCCGATCAGGTGGATCTGATACAGATAGTAAGTAATGCTGGCCTTATGGTTCAGCTTGTGCTTTTTGTCCTGCTCTTTTTTTCCATTACATCATGGGCGATAATTTTGGTTAAATATCGATATATCAAAAGAGCTTCTAAAGAATCGGATCTGTTTATCGATTTTTTCTGGGAAAGCCGGGACCTTTCAGGTGCTTTTGCAAAAGCAAAACAACTTCAAGGCAGTCCCGTTGCCAGGGTATTTCGGATAGGATATATAGAGCTCAAGCGGTTGAGACAGCCCGACTTTTCTGCGCGGTCAGAAGCGAACAGAACTTCAGGGACGGAATCGTCCTTGAGTGGTAAACTTGCCGGGACAGATAACGTTAAACGGGCATTGCGGCGGGCTATAAATACAGAAACAACCAGGATGTCGCAAATGGTCCCTTTTCTCGCTACCGCGGGGAACACTACACCCTTTATCGGTTTGTTCGGAACGGTTTGGGGGATTATGAACTCTTTTCACGGCATCGGCCTTAAAGGTTCTGCAAACCTTGCTGTGGTCGCCCCTGGAATTTCCGAGGCGCTTATTGCCACCGCTGCCGGGCTGGCCGTTGCAATACCGGCGGTTATTGCTTTCAACTATTTTGTACAAAAGATAAAAAACATTGAATCCGAATTGAATAGTTTTTCAGCGGATTTCCTTAATATAATCGAACGGGATATTTTGCGAGCACAGGGGGGCAAGGAATGACATCCGGCGGGAATAATGACGGTCTAATGTCTGAAATTAATGTGACACCATTTGTTGATGTAATGCTTGTCCTTCTGATAATTTTTATGGTGACGGCGCCTATGATGGTACAGGGTGTAAACGTTTCTTTGCCGGAAGCCGACTCAAAAGCACTCTCTTCCGAAAAAGAACACCTGGTCATAACAATCGACAATAAAAATCATATTTATATCAGTGATTATAAGGTAACGCTCGATCTTCTGCAAAAAAAGCTTAAAAAAATTCTTGAAGGGCGCGCTGACCGTGAAGTCTATCTCCGGGCTGATAAAGAAATATCTTACGGAATGGTCGTTCGCGTTATGTCGGAAATATCAGAGTGCGGGATTGACAAGCTGGGCATGGTGACGGAACCTGTTGAACGTATGTCAAGCAACACACGGAAATAACGCAAAAAACTAATGACAAATGTTAGAATGGATGGCCGTTCCCAAAGGCTTTATGCAACCGGAAACGATTCCGGTTCGGTGATTAAAACGTATGTTATCTCCATATCCTGCCATCTGATTTTTTTAGTGATTTTAATTTATGCTCCTTCCATAGTGCCGGAAAAAAAGTTTTCGCCACGAGTTATTAATGTTGATTTGATTGCATTGCCGAAACATGGGATGAAACCCGTTGCGAACAAACAACGCATATTAAAGCCTGAAAAACAAAAAGCAAAAGAGAAAACCAAGGCAACATTACCGGAAAAAGATTTAACCCCCAAAACCTCCCCGAAAGAAAATAGTATCGATGTGGATCCCGAACCCTCAAAATCGGTTTCTTTAGCATCTAAAAAAAAAACCAATAAAAAATACGGTAAAAAAAAAGTTAAAAAATCGCTTAAAAAAAAGACGTTTAATCCCTCTAAAGTGGTTAAAAGCGCTATAAAAAAGATCGAAAAGAAGACTGAAGAATCAAGGCCGAAACCGGTTGCAGACGCAATCGACCGTTTAAAACAGCATACCGGAAAATATTCGACAGAGCAGAATTCGGCAATGACCGGAGGGACAGGGACAATCGGCAAACGGATTTTGGATGAGCTGCATATTTATAAACTTGAAGTTGCGTACCATATCCAAAAAAACTGGGCATTTTCCGAACAGTTGGCCGGTGGGAAAACCGGTCTTGTTACCTGGCTGGTAATCAAAATCATGCCTAATGGCGAGATAAGGGATATATGGTTTGAAAAAAAGTCCGGAAACAGCTATCTGGATGATTCGGCTTATAAAGCGGTCAAGAAATCGAATCCCCTTCCACCGCTGCCGAAAGAATATGTGTATCCGTTTTATAACGTGGGCTTGCGTTTTACGCCTTCGGGTGTAAAATAGAGGCGGAATGAATAAAACTAATATTAAAATTATATGTTTGCTTTTGTTTGCGTCTTTTATTATCCGGCATAGCGCTTGCTTTGCTGAAACTGGTGAAGCCGGGGGACATGACTACATCGACATAAGCAATCCTTTTATACGAAAAATACCTATCGCAATCCTGTCATTTAAAAACGTATCCGGCACAATTGCCGAAACCGATCAGTCGTTAAAGACAAGCAAGCTTCTTTCCGAAACGCTTGAATTTACAGGTTATTTCAAGATGATCGATTCCGGCGCCTTTCTTGTGAATTCAAAGGAAGCCGGTATTACGGCACAAAATATCAATTTTAGAAAATGGACGGACATCGGTTCCGAGCTTCTGATAACCGGCGGTTTTTTTTTAAAAGATAACGTCATTGAAATGGAACTTCGGTTGTTTGATACATTTAAAGAACATCTGCTGATCGGGAAACGGTATCATGGATTGGCCGATGATAAACGGAAAATAATACGCCTTTTTTGCAGTGAGGTGATTTATCAGCTTACGGGGAACAGGGGGATTTTTAACAGTAAAATAGCTTTCGTGTCCACCAGCACCGGAAACAAGGAGATATATGTATGTGATTTTGATGGTTATAATGCCAAGCAACTGACCCATACAAAAAGTATTACGCTTTCTCCCGCATGGTCGTCGGATGGAAAATGGATTGCTTATACCTCATACGCAAAGGGCAAGCCCGACCTTTACATACGACATATAAAAGAGAAACATGGCGCCCTGGTCGACAAACAGGGCATAAATATCAGTCCGGCATGGGTTCCGGGTCAATTTGCCCTTGCAGCTACTCTTTCATTTTCAGGTGATCCGGAAATTTATCTGTTGACCGGAACAGGAAAAGTCATTAAGAATCTGACCAGAAACTGGGGAATTGATGTATCGCCGGCATGGTCTCCGGATGGTAAAAATATGGCCTTTGTCTCAAAAAGATCGGGAACGCCTCAAATTCATATTATGGATATGGATTCAGGGCATGTTAAACGATTGACGTTTGAGGGTCGATACAATACGTCGCCAAGCTGGTCTCCCAAAGGGGATCGGATAGCGTTTGCCGCAATGAACAACGGAGCGTTCAACATTAAAGTGATCGGTATTGACGGCAACGGTCTTGTCCAGTTGACGCATGACGCCGGGGATAATGAGTCACCTTCATGGGCTCCGGACGGAACGATTATTGCTTTTAGTTCAACACGTGAAGGCATATATAGAATCTATGTTATGACTGCCGATGGAACGGACCAGAGAAGGTTACTATCATTACCTGGTGAGCAGACAAGCCCAAAATGGTCACTGGGGATTGTTAATAACAAGTAGTTACCGTAATTGTTTTATTAAAGGAGGAAAAAATGCAAAAAAAAATGTGGCTAAGTTTATTCTTGTTTCTTGTAATTCCCGGATTGCTGTTTACCGTATCATGCGCCAAGAAGACCGTTAAGCCGGATGCTTCTTTGACCCAAGAGGCTGAAGCTGAGGCGGCAAGGCTTGCTGCCCAAAAAGCAAAAGAAGATGAAATTGCAAAACAGCGGGCAATTAAAGAAGAGCGTTTAACCGAGGAGAATGCAAAGATAGCTGCCAAAGAGCAGTTCCTAAATAAAGATATTTACTTTGAATTTGACAAATCTTCTCTTCTTCCTACGGCGCAGGATATTTTATCGGATAAGGCAAAATGGATGCGGGACAACCCGGATGTTTCGGTAACCGTTGAAGGGCACTGTGATGAACGCGGCACCATCGAGTATAACCTTGCATTAGGCGACAGGCGCGCTGAAAGCGCAAGGTCATTCTTAATAGACCTTGGAGTTTTATCAACACGATTAAAAACAATAAGCTACGGGGAAGAATGCCCCACAGATCCGGGTCATAACCAAGAGGCATGGGCTAAAAACAGGCGCGCTCATTTTGTAATAGAATAATTTTGGTGGCCTCGATTTTTTACGAGGCCACCATTTTTTTACTTTTTCACTTTCGAAACAATTCAGCGGCAAGCGCCGGTATGCTGTTGTTTGCCGTATAATTAGACATTATATATTTTTGCCATGAAATCGATTTTTTTATTTGTTCTGGCCTTTACCGCTTTTCCCTTTTGGTTTTGCGGATGTGCGTTTCAGCATAATATGCCGTTACTGGAAAATCGCATTACTGCGATGGAACAGCGTTGTTTAAAATACGAAAAAAAATGCGCCCAGACGGAATCCGGAATAGATCACTGTAATATCGCGGTTGAAAATTTTAGAAGTCAATATGCCGAACTTCATGTTGCTATCTATCAACTCAGGGAAGAAATGCAGAATTTATGCGGAAGGGTTGAAGAACTTGAATATTTATTGACAAAAGCGACGAACCGTTTTGAAGATTCAGATATGGGAAGTGATAAAAGTTTAGATATAATAAAAAAACGTATTGTGCGGATAGAGCGGTACTTGAATTTTGAGATATCTGATTTTGATTTGAAAACCGGGCCTGTCGGGCAGACTGAAAAAGAATTTTCGGAAAACGAATTATACGTATTAGCGAAACAGGCTTTTGACAAAGGTGATTTTGAAGTCGCCAGGAAAGGTTTTAAAAAATTAATAAAAAAATATCCAAAATCAGGGCATGCCGACAATGCCCAGTTCTGGATCGGCGAAATCTATTACAGGGAAAAATGGTATGAAAAAGCCATTTTAGAATATCAGAAGGTTATAGAAAAGTATCCTAAAGGCAACAAGATGCAGGCATCTCTTTTAAAGCAGGGGCTTGCCTTTTATAATCTTGGAGATAAAGCAAATGCCCGCCTTATTTTAAAGGAGCTGATCAAGAAATATCCACAATCCAACGAGGCAAAAATCGCCAATCAAAAATTAAAGAGGTTTTAACAACCACTTATCGTTATAGTTTTTAAGAAGATGACAAAGATCATCGGTATAGACCCTGGTTTGGCCGAAACAGGGATAGGAATCGTCAGAGGAAAGGGGCTTAAAGTTGACGGTTATTCCTATGGCTGCATTCATACTTCAAAAAAGGAACCTTTACCAAACCGTCTCGAGCAAATATTTTCAAAGCTTTTATCTGTTTTAAGGGATGAAAAACCCGATCTAATGGTTGTGGAAGATATTTTTTCGCTGGATAAATATCCAAAATCAGGAATAATTTTAGGCAAAGTGTCGGGTGTTGTCCTTCTTGCCGGGCGTCAAATTGATATAAATGTAATGGAAATTCCGGTTCGTGAGGCTAAACAGGTATTAACCGGAAATGGGAATGCAAGTAAAATCCAGCTTGAAAAGGCTGTTCGACATTTATTGAACTTGACGGCGCCTATCCGTCCAAACCATGCTTCTGATGCAATGGCAATGGCACTTATAGGCCTGTTTCGCTATAGTAAAAATTTAAAATAAAGCAAAACGATGATCGGTTATATTGAAGGCAAGCTTCTAAAAAAAGAAAATGAACGGATACTTCTTCTGGCAAATCAGGTGGGGTATGAGGTTTTGCTTCCCGAAGTTGTTATGAAAACTTTGAAAGCAAAGACCGTAGGTGATGAGGTTTCCCTGTATATTTATTACCAGCAGACCGAGCGCCAGCCAAAACCGGTATTGATCGGTTTTAATTTTGAGGCTGAAAAAGAATTTTTTCAATATTTTATTTCGGTAGAAGATATCGGCGTCCTTAAAGCCGTTAGAGCTTTAAATATTCCCGTCAGTGAAATTGCAAGAGCTATAGAGTCAAAAAACATCGGCAAACTTAAGCAGTTGAAAGGAATAGGAAACAGAACCGCTCAAAAAATTATTGCCACACTTGAAGGCAAAATGGATAAATTTGCATTGATCAGGAAAGAAGAACAAAATGATATGCCGGTTACGCAGGCTATTGAAGATTTTTCAAAACAGGTTTTGGATGTTCTTATCGAACAGCTTGGCCACAAAACCCAGGTTGCAAAGAAGATGATTGCAGAAGCCAGAGAACGCAACGGCTCTATAAAAACACCCGAAGAACTCTTTGAAGAAGTATATCGCGGCGAGAATGCCACATGACGGAAAGTATACTGACACATTCATCTGATGACAGTAAAATAATATCCGGTGCATGCCTGCCCATAGACCATGAGCCGGATATTCTGTCTTTGCGTCCAGAAGGTTTTTTAGAATATGTGGGCCAGGCAGAGGTCGTTGAAACCCTTAAAATTGCGATAGAAGCGGCCAAAAAGCGCTCGGAACCGCTTGACCATGTCCTTTTTCATGGGCCGCCGGGTCTTGGGAAAACAACGCTTGCCCATATAATTTCCAATGAAATGGAAAGCAATATTACCGCAACTTCGGGGCCGGCCCTTGAAAAAGGGGGTGATTTGCTCGGTATCCTTACACATTTGGAGGAAGGCGACATACTTTTTGTGGATGAGATACACCGGTTACCCAGGGTGGTGGAAGAATTTTTATATCCGGCCATGGAAGATTTTGCCGTCGATTTCATCTTTGATAAAGGGGTACATGCACGGAGCCACAGATATCGTTTGAAACGATTTACCATTGTTGGCGCTACTACCAGAGTCGGGCTTTTATCAGCGCCTTTGCGGGACAGATTCGGTATTTTCAGGAGTCTTGATTTTTACAGCGAAAAGGATCTTATTAAAATTATCAACCGGTCGGCTAGTTTGCTTGAGGTAAAAATTGACAATAAAGGCGCAAATGAGCTTTCAAAACGATCCAGAGGAACACCAAGGATTGCGAACAGACTTTTAAAACGTGTAAGGGATTACGCACAGGTAAGAGAGGACGGCGACATCACGGAAAAGACGGTTAAGGCGGCTCTGCTTCTTGAAGGGGTTGATGAAAAGGGGTTAACGGATCTTGACCGCCGCTATATTAAAACGATAATCGAGTTTTATAATTGCGGTCCAGTGGGAATTGAAGCGATTGCGGCAACACTTCAGGAAGAGACCGACACGCTTGTTGATGTCGTTGAACCCTATCTTTTAAAGGTCGGTCTGATTACAAGGACATCTTCAGGAAGAAAGGCGTCGGAATCGGCTTGTATCCATCTTGGATTTCGCGTTTAGAAAATTTTTATTGGTAAAATCATGTCTGTAATTACTCTTCTTACCGATTTTGGCGTCGACGATGAATATGTCGGAATAATGAAGGGCGTTATTCTATCGCTTAATCCTGCTGCAACGATTGTCGATATAACTCACAGTATAGACCCTCAAGATCTAATCCAGGCCGCCTATATGGTCGAATCCTATTTTAAATATTTTCCTAAAGGGACGGTTCATGTTATCGTTGTTGATCCCGGGGTCGGGAGTGACCGCGCGATACTTGCTTTTGAAAGTAAAGGTCACATCTTTCTTGCTCCCGACAATGGTGTTTTAACGCTGTTATTTGATAAAAAAAATACCGGTAAAATTGTTCGGGTAGATAATTTTGACTATTTTTTAGAATTTGTCGGCAATACTTTTCACGGCCGGGACATTTTTGCCCCGGTTTGTGCCCATCTGTCCATGGGTCTCGATATAAGCAGGATGGGCGCGCCTTTAGATCAAAAGGATCTGGTACGTCTTGATATTCCCAGGCCGTTTATTTCAAATAAAAATGATCTTTCAGGGGTTATTGTTTCAATAGACCGTTTTGGAAACTTGATTACAAATATAGATTTAAGCATTATGGAAGCGTTTTGCAGAACAGCCAAAGTAGAAAAAACTGAAATAATAATCGGCAAAAACAGTATAAGGGGCTTGTCTGCAAAGTATGACGATGTAAAGCCGCAAAAACCTCTTGCCGTTATCGGCAGCAGGGGATACCTTGAGATCGCTGTAAATTGCGGTAGCGCCAGGGAATATTTTTCGGCTAAAAAAGGAAACATCATTAAAGTAATCTTGTGCTAATAAAAATTTAGCAGATATAATTGAGAAACAAGCTCGAACTTTTTACAAAGCGATCAATCACATACAGGGCATTTATGGCAAAAAACAAATCTAAAAATGTTTCTATCATCGACAAAGACATGGCAATTAATGGCGAGGTTTCTTTCAAGGGAAGGTTGATTATAAAAGGAGTGGCTAAAGGTACTGTTGTTGGAGAAATTTTGGTCATTGACAAGGAAGGAACGGTTTGTGCGGATGCAAAAGTCACCAGTGTGGTCATAGGAGGAATATTTGAAGGAGACATTAAAGCATTAGACGAATTGACCATACTTTCGACCGGAAAATGTTCGGGCCAGATTGTTTGTAAAAACTTTATGGTCGAAGCCGGCGGAATTTTGAATGCAAAGATAACTTGTACCAGTCAAAAGCCTGACGATGCTTGATTCTCTGCAAGTCAAATCACTTTTCTTATCTACACCACACTATTGATGTTGTTTCGCTCCTTTTTATCCTTCCCATTTAAACGTCGCGAAAACAGGGAAATGATCTGAAGGGTAAACATTGTCGAAAGTACCATGAAGGACGTTGCATTTTTCCGGAACGATATTATTGCGATACAGTATCCAGTCAATGTGTTCTCCATCCGTGTTTCCGGTAAATTTATGATGAGTGCCCGGGAAAGGTTCTTTAAAAATGTTTTTATAACAGGGATGTTTTCGCCCTGTTATTTGATTTTGTCCGGTGAATATCTTGTAACAGGAGGAAACGGGGGTTGCATTAAAGTCTCCGGATAGAATTGACGGAATGTCAGGCGGCAATAACGACAGCCGTGCCATAATCAGCCTGGCGCTTTCGTTTTGTACTGCGTCATCAAAATCAAAATGGGTGTTGATACATATCAGCTTGCGGCCGTTATTTTTAAACATCCCTACTGTACATTGTCTCGGCCACTTGCTTTTCCGTGACCGGCTGGGGACCATCGGCGTCGGACTCAAAAAAAAATGGTCATTATAGATGCATTTCCAGATTTTTTTATAAAAAATAATGTTATTTTGCCAAAATGGCGGACTGGGGCATCTTTTTCCGATAAAATCGTATTCACTCAGAATTGTTTCAAGAAAGTCCGACTGAAAATCATTTGCTTCCTGTACGCCTATGAAATCAGCGCGATATTTTTTAAATAGAACAGGAAAAGCCTTTTTCCGGTAACGCCAGCTATTTCCGCCGTCATCAGCCAGTCCAAAACGCATGTTCAGCGTTAGAACTGAGAAGTGATTGCCGGCTTTATTAATAATATTTTTGTAATCACTCATTAATTAATTGATCAGACTATGAGACCTGCTTCAAAAAGATCAGCATACTTGCCGAAGTCGACCTTGACATCCTTAAAATTACTGAATGTCACATCAGAAAATGTCAGGTTTAATTCATCTTTTATAATATTAAACAGATCAAGGTAGCTGAGTATAATCCTTTTTTCCCATTTTAAACCGATTCTATCGGCTAATGGTTTAATCTTTTCTTTTTCCCCTTCTATTTCCAGAAAATTTCCAAAAGGCATCGTATCGATGCAAAATTCGATACGATCTAAAACAAAAGTTTCCCGCCATTTTTCGTATATCTGTTCTTTATAATAACCTAAAGATTCCAGAATCATATTCATTGTGGAAAAATCGCTGACTGTAACTTCAAGCTCCCTGAATATTTTAAATTGTCTGTCTTTGTCATGAGGCTTTGATTTAAAGGTCAGCCTTGTTTTTTTGTCTTTACGAAGCCGCAATAGTGAGCCCTTTTTAATCAGATTTTTATTTGCATCTTCAAATCGTATATTGGTTTCAAAGACCCGTCCCAGACAATCAGCGCCGAGTTCAATAATACTGTTGCGGACAGGGTCGATATCTGTAGGATAAAATTTTACTTCAATCTCTAAAGGTTGCAAAGGGACGCCCCTGAGGTGCAAAATGTTTTAAAGTTGCAAAGCAACAAACAGCTTATAGTAACATTTTATAGTAGAAAAAAATAAAAAAATCAAAGCATATTGAGAAATAGAGAAAGGGTGTCACGGGATATTGTGCCGTTTTTATAAATTGCCGGCAAAAAATATTTGAAAGTACCCAAAAAGTATTGACAATTAATTTTGTTTTATATAATAAAAAATTTTATTATATAAAATTTAATTTGTAATTTTATGGTGCTCATTTAAGGGTATAATAGGTAAACCGGTTAGAATCCGGTACGGACCCGCCGCTGTAATCGGGAACGAAAACCGCAATTGCCACTGTTTTGTAGTGAAAACAAAATGGGAAGGCGCGGCAAGTAGATCGATCCGAGAGTCAGAAGACCTGCCATATAAGTTATTTTTTTATTGGGGAAAAGGTAAATCCTCAAGCGGAAAACCGCTTGAGGATTTTTTTTTGTGCTTTTTACAGGGAGAGTTAATTATGGATGACAAATTTAAAAGTTTTGGAAATTCTATCAACAGATTAATTGCCGGTGAAGATCTTTCTCGTGAAGAAACAAAACGTTTATTCTCCGAGATACTTAATGGAGAACAGACCGATATTCATCAAGGGGCGTTCATCGCTGCAATTACGGCAAAGGGGCCAAGCCCGCAAGAGATTGCAGGGGCATGGGAGGCGATATTCAATCTTGATACGGTAAAAGCGTCACCGGACGTTAAAAAACAGCTTGTCGATAATTGCGGCACCGGCATGGACGATTTTAAAACATTCAATATCAGTACAGGCGCAGCGGTTGTGGCTGCGGCCGGCGGAGTCTGTGTTGCAAGACACGGGTCAAGGGCTATTACTTCCAGCTGCGGTACCGTCGATCTTTGCGAAGCCCTTGGCATCGATGTGGAGTGCTCAATTAAGATAGTTAAAAAAAGTATCGAAAAAACCGGCATCGGCCTTTTTAACGGGATGAGTTCAAAGGTACACCCCAAAGCCCTGTTCAGGATACTGTCACAGACGTGTTTCGGCAGTATCCTGAATATTGCCGCATCACTTGCAAACCCAGCCGGACCTTCTTATGGCGTGAGGGGCGTTTACTCCAAAGAAATGGTAAATAAAGTCATCATGACCATGAAAGAGATCGGGTTTAAAAAGGCTATGGTATTTTACGGCTCAAGCAAAAACGGCTCCGGCGGCATGGATGAGCTTTCTCCTGTTTCCGACAGCTTTGTGGCCGAACTGTCTGAAAATGGTGAAATAAAAAATTACACCTTTTCTCCCAAAGAAGCAGGCTTGCTTTATCAGCCTGTTTTAGAGGAACTCGCCGGAGGAGATGCTCCGCATAAAGAAGCTTTAAAATTAATAAAGATATTTAGCGGGGGAGACAAAAAAGGGCTTTATGAAACGGTTTGTCTGAACGCCGCCCCGATTTTTTATGTTTCAGGCGATGTTGGAAGTCTGAAGGAAGGTGTTGCAAAGGCGCGTGACATTATAGATTCCGGGCGCGCCATGCTTAAATTAAGAGAATGGATACATGTGCAAAACGAAGAATCAGGAGCTGGCGATAGACGGTTTGAAACGCTTATAAATGAGCTTTAAGAAAGAGAGATATTTAAAGATGCGAAAAATTGTCAACGTGTTGGTTATAATTTCAGGTCTTGTGGTAATTTTAGCAGGGCCGGTCTTTGCGGGTGAAACAGGACATTACGTCAGCGGGCTGGAAGGGATTAGGGCAGGGACTCTGCCTCCGCCGGGTTTTTATTACAAAATGTATAATCTTTTTTATGAATCCGACGAACTGGTTGATCAAAAAGGAGATAAATCAGATGCTGATCTTGATTTAACTGTCTTTGCAACCGCCCATAGATTTATCTGGGTTACTGATATAAAAATATTCGGGGCGGATTACATTATCGATGCAACAATTCCGTTTGTCGCCACGGACATTAAAATAGACTCGGCAGGAATTGATGACAGCCTTTTTGCATTGGCGGATATCTGTATTGAACCTATTGCGTTAGGATGGCACGGAGCTCGTTATGATGCCGCGGTTGCCGCTGATGTTTATATTCCAACAGGGAAATATGACAAAAACAAACCTGCTTCCCCAGGTAAAGATTTTTGGACGGGAATGTTTACCCTTGCGGGAACATACTATTTTGATGCTGAAAAAATCTGGTCTGTATCTGTTCTCAGTCGATACGAAATTCACAGCAAAAAAGACGAAACTGATGTAAGACCCGGCAATGATTTTCATTTTGAGTGGGGTATCGCTAAAACATTAGCAGGGGGCTGGGATATAGGAGTGGTCGGCTACTGCCATTGGCAGGTCACCGACGACAGCGGCTCGGATGTTAAGTGGGACAAGAGCGTGCATGACAGAGTTCATGCAATAGGCCCGGAGGTCAGCGTTTTTATACCTTGTTGCAAGCTTCTTGTTTCACTTAGAAGCGAGTTCGAGTTTAAAACGGTGGATCGTTCTGAGGGAAATGCCACAACGTTGACTTTAACAAAGATATTTTAACTTAAAATTTTTTCACCTTGAACAACCTCTTATAGAAAAACAACACCAATACAACAAGCCCAGACAGGGATAATAAAACAACCTCTCCGCACTTTTTTAGTAAGGGATACCTCAGGAGCAATTTCAGAAAAGGGAAATGGTTGTCCAGTTGATTAAATACAAGCTGGTAACCGGTTTTTTCTGCTCGATGAAAAGCGGGAAGGTTCTTGTGTAAATCATCTGCAATGGCCGATTCAATGCGATCTTTTTCATCCGAGGTAAGCACAGAACCAAGGACAGCACCCGGGACAAAATTTAGCACACAGAATAGCGATTCAATCCCAAATTTTTCTGCAGCGACCTCTTCCAGATAGATTCTCCCGATTGGAATATCCTTATGAATAATTTTAAATCCGGCCCTCCGGCTGCCTACGTTCATAACATTTATGAGGTAAAAGGGATTTTCAATGCCGATTTTTTTAAGCACATCCTTGAAAACCGGCCTGGCAGCCCTCTTGACGATGCCCAACAAACGGTGCTTTCCATCGGGTGACATGGTCACGTTGTAGTGGACCACTTTAAATTGGATACTATCGTCTAAAATTATTCCAAAATTACTGATCCTTGCCAAATCAAGTCCATAGCCATCAATGTCAGACATCAAAATCTCGACTATTTCATTTTTTATTCCCGGCCTTATGTCATTATTATATGCCCTGATGGAATACCTGACCGCATGATCAGCACGAAGCAAGGCCAAATCGGGTGTGTCAAAGTACGCTTCCCGGCGGAGCTCTGAAAAAAACTCGGTACTTAAAGCAGGATCTGTTTTTCTCAGAAAAAAATTCTTTGCACCATACTTGTCCCGCAGATAGGTCCATGCCGTATCGCGTTGCTCGGTCTTGATCGAGAATGTCAGAGTGTCTTTATCGGTGAGGTCTTTTGCTGACAGATTCACAGATCCAATAAAAATAGTGTGGAACAACACCAGACTGAAACAGAGGAAAAAACAGCTTTCTCTTGCCTTTTTCGAGCGTTTGCTGTGAAAAATGTCTTTTTTGAACATGCCCACCAGCAAATTATACACTTGACAGATCGCCACTATATGAAATTAGAGTGGCCTTTGTGACCTTCATTTCATCGCGCAGTGTCTTCAGAAAAGACGTATCCCCATCCTTCAACCTCACTTCAAAGGTTAGTTCGGCAAAAGAGGGGTTGATGCTTTTGGATTTCAATTTGATTTTGCTCACCGCGCCTGAGATGAGTTTATTCACATCGTCATCCTCCCCGTCGGAAGGCATCTCCATTACCAAGAGATAAGGCGTATCTATTTCCTCCTTTCTCGTAAGCAACAATATGATTATACTGACAAATACGGACCCGATAATGGAAATATTAAAGTAGTTGACTCCGTTGGCGATCCCCACGGTTATAGCCCAGAAAAGGAAGGCCAAATCAATGGGATCTTTAATGGGCGTTCTAAAACGGACAATGGAAAGCGCCCCGACCATGCCGAGGGAGAGGACCAGATTCCCGCTGATGGTCATGATAATCAAGGTGGTAATGGTACAGACGATAACCAGGGTGACATTAAAGCTTTTCTGATACAGGACACCCCGGAAGGTTTTTTTGTATATGTAGAATATGAACATTCCTATGGCAAATGATATGAATATGTTCACCACCACATCCACTGAAGTAAAGCGCTCAAATCCGCCCGACATGTTAATAAAGCCTTTTTTAAAAATATCAGGAAACGTGAGTTGATTCATTTAGATATCCTCCCAATAACTTGTTTTGAGAAATCTTCTTGACAATGCGTATTTGCTGATGGCCGATCTTTCCAGCGAGTCTAATTGTATCACATTCCTGATAAAATCAGGCAGGACGGTGTTGTATTTTATCTCAAGGATATCCTTCCCCTCCAAAACGACCGGCAGTGCGTGAAAATTTCTTGAGAAAAGATCAAAACAGCTGGTATTTGCCCTCAGGTTATTGTCAATGGTTATTCTCACATTAAAGTGATGAAAAATAAAGGCATCCCTTTCGTATTCAACCATGACCTTTGGTTTGAACATCTTGGTTTTAAAGGCGATATAGATCTTGTTCAAAATGGGATTATTATACTTGAGCATTTCTTCATAATTGCCGAGAATGATTTCATGAGCGCTCTCCCTCCCAATGGATGCCGTTTCCTTGAAAATCTGATTGTTCGCCTTGTTTTTTATTTCAAACTTCACCGTTTCATCCTCTGTATTATAACTTCTTAAACGATATTTTCTTCTAAACTGTGTGCCGGCCAGTTTTTCATGGAGGCACTCGTCATCATAAGAGTCAAAGTAAACGCTCCGGATAGAATAGCCCCTGTGGGGCACGCTGTGCGGGTCGGACTTTAGCGCATGTTTCAGACGATTCACCAAAGCATGGTTTTCCATGTGATTGATGAAATACTTCAATTCATAGCGTTCAACATTCAAATTTAACATAATGATATCCCTGGAAGCATTATCGACTTTTCCTGTCACGGACCCCACGGATATCACGGAGTTTTTTCACTCTGAAATCCATAAGAACCCCTGATCGAAGGCCTGACAGCGGTCCAATAAGGGTTAAAAAAAAGACCCTGTACAGACTTATTGTCCTCAGGATAGAGCCATATCGTGTTTACCCTTGCCTTCCTTTTGCTTGCCGAATCCACTGTCGGAGCCACAACGATCCGCTTTTTGTCTTTTATGTCTCCATCCACAAAGGAATCATAGATAGTGTCCGTCCATAAATCGGCAAAT
Source organism: Deltaproteobacteria bacterium (assembly GCA_030596405.1). GTDB lineage: Bacteria > Desulfobacterota > Desulfobacteria > Desulfobacterales > JAUVKB01 > JAUVKB01. Next base: position 180 of record JAUVKB010000017.1, on the reverse strand, counting down.
CGGCTACCGCATTAGCGTTGAAAATTATAGCACTGACCCAATTTGATGCGAAATCAGAAACGACCTCTCATTCTAATTGAGCATATGCCCATAACTACCGATTTTAGATATACCTCTCCCTTTGGAGACTAACAATAATTATTTTTATTTTGACTACTATGCCAACTGCTTTCGAGCAAT
>JAUVKB010000127.1 GCA_030596405.1 Deltaproteobacteria bacterium | reverse complement strand
GATGATTGTTGAAGATAGATTCAAAGGGTATGGTAAACAGGTCGCCGTTTTTTGTCCTTACACGGTGGCTTTTCCTGCCGCAAAACCATATCCTTTTTTTGTTGTCGAGCCAGCCGAGATCCCCCATCCTGTGCCATATGCAATCTCCCTGTCTTATCTTGGCAAGAGCGTCTGATTTTGAGTCCTCAAAGTACTGCCGGGTTACTATGTCTCCCTTTGCAACTATTTCACCGACTTCGCCATCAGGGAGTATTATTGAGTCCGACCATTCTTTAACAGGGGCGTCGCTGATCTTTATAATCCTTACCTGGATTCCATCAATGGGGCGCCCAAGACAGATGCCGTAACCCTTGTCGGTAAATTTTCCGGTTTCACCCAGTATTTCACTGCTTTTTATAGATATCAGGGGCATTGCTTCCGTGGCTCCGTAAGGAGTGTGAATCTCGGCATTTTTTGACAATATCGAGGCAAACTGTTTGATATTTGCAGGAGATACGGGCGCGCCGGCTGAAATTACCCTTTTTATTGAGGGCAGCCTGATTTTTTTTTGTTTGCAGTAATTTCCCACACGGTTCAGCAGGGCAGGGGAGGCAAACATGTTTGTAACGCCATGTCTTGTAATCGGTTCTATAATTTTTTCAGGATCGACAAAACCCGGTTTTGTAGGATCCATGTCCGGAATGACCGCCGTCATTCCAAGGGCGGGATCAAACAGGGCAAAGAGCGGAAATGTTGGAAGATCGATTTCATTTGCGCTGATCTTGAAATGAGATTTTATATGACGAACCTGGGCGTTGAATATGCCGTGCGTGTATATGACTCCTTTGGCCGGACCGGTGCTTCCCGTGGTAAACAGGATCGCCGCAATATCATCATGACGTGTTTTTGCTCTTAAATAAGGTTTCCAGGGCGCTTTGCAGATACGTTTCAGCGTCGGCCCACCCCAGAACCAGCGTCGGCCCACCGTAATCCATATTTTTACCGTCCTGAAAAACTTCGGATACAAGATTCTGACAACATGGGCAATGGGAATTCCGATAAAAGCCTTGGGCCTGCTTGATTTAAAACATCTTATCATGCGGCTGATTCCCATGCCCGGATCGACCACCACGGGAACCGCGCCGATTTTAAAGAGCGCAAATATTAAGGCAAAAAAATTCGGGCCTGGTTTTACCATCAAGACCGTCCTTGTGCCGCGGGTTATTCCGAGTTTTTCCAGGCCGAGGGCAATACGATCCGACTCCTTTTCAAGCTGTATGAAAGTAATATGAGAGTAAACAGTCCGGCCGGTTTTATTTTTGAATACAGGGAAAACCACGGCCTTTTTGTTCGGCTGCATTTTTGCTGTTTCGCGCAGGTAGGATGAGATGTTTACTGTCTTGTTTTTTTTGCCCGGCTTATCCGGTTTGCCCGGCTTATCTGGTTTGTCTGGGTCTGTAATATTCATTTTCAACGGTTTTTTAAAAAATCGGTTACACATGCAACAACCCGGTCGGCTTCATCTTCTAAAACATAGTGGCCTGCGTTTGGGAATGTATGGACTTTTGCATCAGGGAAACGTTGTTGCCATTTTGCAAGATATGTCTTGTCAAAGACAAAGTCGCGCATTCCCCAGCATATCAGCATCGGAATTCCTGCAAGTCGATGCAGGTTTTCGTCCACGTATTTTACTAATCCGTAGCTCGGGTCTTTTTCGTTTACCGGGATATCCTGCACGAATTTTAAGGTTGCAATCCTGTTTTTCCAGCAATTATAAGGGGCTGTCAAACCTTGTTTGACAGCCTGGGGAAGTTTTCCGGAAGATGCCATATACAGAGCGCTGCGGGCAAAAACATTAAGGCCGAGAACCGACAAAACCGCAAGCGGCTTAATATTTCGTATCAACCTGAGCCTTAGCGGAATCCTTTTTTCTTTTTCAGGAAAAAAAGCAGCGGTATTCATGATAATGATATTAGCTATCCGTTCTCTGTGCCTTAAGGCATAGGCCATGCCGATCATTCCTCCCCAGTCGTGCAGAACCAGCGTTATCCTGTTTTTGATATCAAGACGGTCAAGAAAGTATTCAAGATCGTCAACACGGGATTTTAACCTGTAATCGTAAACCGTTGCGTCAGGTTTGTCCGACAGGCCGCAGCCGATGTGGTCAGGCGCCAGCACGCGAAATTCAGAAGATAATGTTTTGATCAGTTCGCGAAAATAGAAAGACCATGTCGGGTTTCCGTGAAGCATTACTACCGGATCACCGGCGCCTTCATCGACGTAGTGGTATTTCAAAGCATTTATGTTGATATAATGGGACTCAAAAGGATAAAGATGACGGAAACCTGAAATATCAACCTGTCTGTCTTTTTTTATCTTTACCATTTCACACCTATCATCAGGCAGTTTAAGCCGCTACCGATACCGAGAAACCCGACCATATCGTTCTTGTTTATAAATTCACGTTCCGATGCGATGGCTGCCGTAATAGGAAGCGATACAGTGCCGATATTTCCAAGATACCTGAACGTGGTGAAATCTTTTTCTTTCGGGACGCCGATCGACTCAAGTATCGTATTCTGGTGCGTTGCCCCGACCTGGTGACAGATAATTTTATCCGGCATATCATCGGGCCATAAAAGAGTTTCTTTTAACACATTAAAGGTTTCTATTCCAAGGGAAACCCCGTGCCGGAGTATTCCCGTGGAATCGGTCTCCATTACGTGTGGTCTTGTTGCAGGAATTCCGGTATCCGGGCCCCACCAGCATAATTTGTGATGTTCTGTCGCGCTTCTTGCCGCTCCCCCGAGAAGAAGATGGCCATTATCTGAAACAGATTCATCGGTCAAAAGCACTGCAACCGCCCCGGAACCTCCGGTCAAAGTGGCGATGGTTTTTTTAAACAGTTCCATATCTTTTGTTTCAAGGAGGCGGTCGATGGTAATGTCTATGATTTGCCGCGCAGACTCGCACGACACCACAAGGCCGGCTTTGATTTGTCCGAGCTCAATAGCGTTTGCCACAAGCACCATTCCGTTAAGTATTCCGAGACAGGCGTTGGAAAGGTCGAAAACTTGTGCCAAATGCCCGAGAGCGAGGCCGTTTGATACGGCGCAGGCCGTGGCAGGTTCCAGGTGATCCCTGCAAACCCCTCCGTAAACAAGCATTCCGATCGATTCAGGGGAAATGCCGGATGCGTCAAGAGCCTTTTGTCCCGCCTTTATGGCTCCTTCGTACATCGGATAACCAGGATCCCATAACCTGCGTTCACAAATTCCGGTAATCGCCTCAAGCTGTCCCTTTTGGAAATGGAGCGCCTTGTAAAGCGGTTCCAGGCGGTTTTCTATGTCACTGGATGTCACCACATTCGGTGCAAGTTCATAGCCGAATGAATCGATATATACTTTTGTGTAAATCATTTGTTATTTGATTTCCGTTTCTATCTTTTAGCATTTAGCAGGAACCAGACGTATTCCAAAATTTTTCATCTGATATATATATAGCCCGTCTACTTTGAGAAAGCCGTCGGCATATATTGCAGGAACCGGAAGATCTTCGATTTTTGTAACCACAGCTTCGGTTTCAATCTTTTTGTTTTCAGGAATGATCTGCCCACGGTAGGTCCAGGTGTGCTCTGTTTCTATTGCCGGCGCAAACCTGTGGCTTTTTGCCGGATGCCCCCATCTGTCTAAAGCGATGAATTTTAACAACTGGATAAAAGACTCGATTCCTAAAGAACCGGGGCACACGGGATCCTGATAAAAGTGCGCCGTAAAAAACCACTCCTTAGGATCTACGTCCTTTACGCCTCGAATAAAACCTAGACCTGCCGGCCCTCCGTCAGGCACGAATAGATCTATACGGTCGATCATCCTGATCGCTTTTGCCGGCATTGAAGCACAGGATGCAAAATTATCCAAATCACATAGATCATTTGGCGACAGGGGATATTTGTCCTTGAATATATGAGACCTGCCCCGTTGCAACTCATCAGGCGCAGGTTTGTATGCATCTGTTTCGGCCATGCGTATTCCGGTCTGCTGCTTAAGGGAGGCTTCTGAAAAAAATCCGAAAGTCGTGTCGCCCTTATATATCATTTGATTGTTATGTAGAACCTGCATGTCAAACCGTTCTATGATCATATCTTCCGTTTCAGAGGCCTGGGTCAGGCGGGCGCGTGTAACCAGTGTTTTAGGATCAGACAGGATTTCGCGAAACCAGACCGCATTTCCTCCCAGATTCCTGAACCTTAAATCTTTTGAGCTTTTAAGAGCAGACCCCATGTAAGCGGCAAGCCACCCGCAAGGCTGAAGAGCGATTTCAAGAAGTATGCAAAGGGGCATTGATTTTGAAAAGTCGGCGTTAAAATACCATTTGTCGGAAGAAAGGTCATATTCAGACTCAATCCATCCACCTGGTTTTAACTCCCACTGGACCGGTTCAGCATGTGTCACCCTGTCCATGAATAGATACGGCGGCCCGGGAAGTCTTGCAATAAAACGTTTTTTATCAAAAGCCTTATAAGGTTGCCCAAAAGCCTCGGATGGATTTCCAACGGCAAAGGCAAGAAGTTTGGCCCTGTCAAAAACAGGACTGATAATAGGACTGGCAATCGGCTTTTTTTCGTGTGCGGGAAATTTGGCGGACCCGTTTTTCCGCCTGCTTTTCCAGAAAGATTCAATCTCTTTTTTTGTTATTCCGGTCAATTGCATGCTCATATTTTTAAAGAACACAATGCGGTGTCCGTCTGCAAAGATGTGTGCATCAGCGACAGCATAAGGCTCCGGCCGGTATCCGATTTCGTTTATCTCCACTTCGTATATTACCTGCCTGGTTTCAGGCGTAACAGGCCCCCGGCATTTTAATATGCTTTTGATCCCTGTGACAGGTTCATAACAGACATCTTGTTGATCAGTAATCCATCCAATACGCTGGAAAAAAACTCTGAGGGTATGCGCGCAGCATTCATACATCAGGGTTCCGGGCATTACCATGTCATCCATAAAATGACAGGTTAAAAACCAGTCGTCCGGGGAAATGTCTGCCTGGGCGCGGATAAGCCCCAGTCCGAAGCGTCCTCCTGCGGGATCTATCTGAAGAATGCGGTCGATTAATTTCATCCTGCTGCCGGGAAGCATAAGCGGTTTTGCAATACTAATTCCTTTAAAAAATGGGCCGAAACATCCTGCAAGGTCGCCCTTTCTTAATAAATTGACAGCTTCATCCGTGTAACTCTCGACTGAAACAGGAACAAGTTCTTTCCAATTCGATGATTTTTTACCGGCAACAGATGCGGTCTCTTTTTCGGTCAGAATAATTCCGCCTGAATTTATAACCTCTTCCTCGGTAAAAAAACCCGCGCATCCGTTTGACATGCTTATCAGACGGGTGTCGCCTATAAAGCCGTTGAAACTGAAAAAGAAAAGAAATGTTTCATTTTGCTTTGCAAACCGTTCAATTTCAATTTCATAGCGTATAACATCGCCCGGACGCGGCAGACCGCGGTAAAATTCAACCGTGGCGTCCAACAGCCTGTAGACTCTCTCACCTCTGACCGCATGATCGATGCCCAAATAAGAACAGAGAAAAAGGTCGGCCTGCCCGGCTTCTATAGATATGCATGCAGGCGCGCGGTCCCCGTCAAGATACCATGCTCCGGGTCTGACATCATGTTCCGTCACCACACGGCCAGGGCCCAAAGACATTTTTTCACCTTCTACGACAAGAATCCTGTCGACCAGCATAAGCGGTTCATCGGGCAGACGCACCCTCGTCTTACAGGTATCTATTACGGCAAACTCCGGCCCTAACACGTCGGCAACAGAGCCTGTGGCAAATTCCATACATTTTTTTCGAGAAAATGCAGGCTCGGCGCTGTTTGGCTCAGGCTCGAACCCTTCAGGTGGAAGATCGCCGGCTGATATTTCATCTAATATTCCGGCTTCAAGAAGCTGTGCCTGAAGGGCGGATGTGCGGGCAAAAGATGCCTGCAATTGACTGGAAAAATCAAGAAACATCTTATGGGCGTCTGATACGGCGGCAGCGTTTTTTTCAACATGTTCGAAAATATTTAAATAAGGGGCTGAACCTGTTTTTTCAGTAACTGTTGAATCTTTCTTATTATTATTGTCTGTTTTTATTTCAAAATGCCCGGCCCCCTTGTTTTTTTCGTCAATAATTATTTTGGGCGGGACAGATATTTCGGGCAGGGCAGGGCACGGGGCTTTCCCGCCGATAGTCAGTCTTATCTCCCTGTTTATTTTTTGGCCTGTTTTTTGATCTGTTTTTTGATCTGGTTGCAGGCCTGTTTTTTTGTTTTGCCGTTTTGAAATGCTTTCGGTTTTAT
>JAUVKB010000099.1 GCA_030596405.1 Deltaproteobacteria bacterium | reverse complement strand
TTAACCCGGCAAGGATTTGAACCATCAGACCATATTTACTGCGAGCAATCAAGTGGTAGACCTTTAAATGCTTCTTCCACCATTTAAAAAAAGTTTCAATATCCCACCTGAGCTTATAAACAGTTGCAATCTGCTCGGCTGTAAGATCATAACGATCAGTTGCCACAAAATATTTGACGCCGGCAATTTTATAACCAACCAGTCGAACCGGCTTTCTGGTCTGGTTTACCCCAGTGGTGCCAAGAAGAACCACAGCATCATAAAAAATATAGCTGTCGGGATCAACAGGCTGCTCTTTAATAATAGTTCTCGTTGTCTTCGCTTTAATGCGGCAAACAAAATGTTTTTTCTCATCCTGAAGAAGATCAAAATTCTTATGTGATTGATACCCACGATCCATGATTCCTGTCTGGCCTTTTGTAAGGATAGACCTGACAAAGGGGCGTTCAGCGCCATTCCCATTTGTCAGATGAATTTTTACAGGAATCTTGCGATTGACATCAAAGCCGAAATGGCCTTTTGCTTTTTTAGCGCCTTTTCTGTAATCAGCCCAGTACATGGACAAAACAGCATCAATCAAAGACCCATCATTTTATGTTCACCTTTTTTGTAGGCTAACATACGAATTAGAATCGATTTTTCTTATCTTCTGTTCATTTTTCAGTTTTTCAATATGACATTCAAGGATAGCTGTACCCGGGAAAAACTGTTTTTCCGGTGTGCTGAAAAGTATATTAAGCAGTTCATGGTAAGTTTTGGGCCCGTTTATTAAGGCGTCTATAATGGTTTTATCCCTTCCCAGAATCGTTTGTTTCGTACTTTTTATAGCTTCTTGAACTTGTATAATTCTGCCGCCGTGAGAAGGAAGGATCTGATCGATTTTTAAAGCCTCTATTTTCTCAATGCTCTTCAAGTAACCCGTTGCTCCGCCTGATGACGGTGAATACCATGCTACAACATCACCGATTATATCGCCTGCAAGCAAAAGAAATTTTTTGCTGTCATACAGGGACATATGCCCTGGTGCATGCCCCGGTGTATGCACAACACAAAAGGAATAATTTCCTATATGAATAAAATCTCCTTCCTTTAATAATTTTGTCGGTTTAAATCTGCACACACTACACTTGCAGGAGTTAAAATAACCAAGCAAATTAAAGCGTTTTGGATCATCTCCCGGCGGTCTTTCCCCGGCCCTGTCAGGCCCAGGCATTTGGGAACCCTCTATCGCCTCGATCCTGCGTTTTTCGCAAATCGGGATATCAAACGAAAAATGAAGCTTTTCCGGTTGTTGGCAATAGACCAAATCCTTTTCGTGGATGATAATTTCTTTGGGATTAAATTCGGAAAGTATCATTTCCATTGCACCTGCATGGTCAGGGTGAATATGTGACAGAATGACTTTTTTCATAGGCAACATATCCCATCCCAGGATCTTTAAGGCTCTCCACAGGCGGTCAACCATCATAATATTTCCACATCCAACATCAAAAAGGCTTATTCCGTCGTTATCTTTAAAAACATAAACATTTGCCGATTCCGGCCAATACGGAGAAGGCGGCATAACCATCTTTAAACCATCACTTATGGAAATGACCTCCCCTCCGTTGCCATCCTTTGTATTTGATATGTTCATTATATTGAAGCGCTCCTTATCCGCTGCTGCCGTATTAACATTATTATATAATAATTAATAACTATTTTAAAGCGCTTGTTCAGAAAGGTGCAAGACAAGACGCGGCAGGCCCTTGAACGTGTACAATTATTACAGCAATTTCCGGTGAAAGCCCTTTTTTAACAAAAAGCGTTTACGTATTAACATCAAGCAAAAAATTTCTTGACAAACAGGAAGAGAATAATTAATTTTATGAGTATATACTCATAAAAAGGTGTTTATGGCGCGACCCCGCAAAAATCGTATAGTAGCATTTAATCCTGATATCAGCTACTTCAAGCCGAGGGGTATTCCCATGCTCGACCTGGAAGAAGTCCATCTTACTGTTGATGAGCGTGAATCGATAAGGCTTGCAGATCTCCTCGACATGTCCCACGAAGAAGCAGGTCGTAATATGGGAGTGTCCAGAGCAACTTTTGGACGGATTGTTCAGCAGGCGCGAAAAACTATTGCCGATGCCATGATTAACGGGAAGGCGATAAATATTGAAGGCGGCAAATACAAAATTACAAACACGGTTAAGGCTAAGGCTAAAATAAAGACAAAGGAAAGGACATTTATTTGCCCTGAATGCAATCACAAATGGCAAGTGACCCGCAACACAAAAGAGTCAAAAAATTGTCCTTTGTGCAATAATAAAAATTTACACCATATTCGGGATTAAAATATAAGCCGTAAGGACTGATATGTTCCGGGTTTAAGACAAAAGGAGAAAATATATTATGAGAATTGCTGTAACATCGTCGGGAAAAGATTTGTCATCAGATATTGATCCGCGTTTTGGGAGGGCGGTAAATTTTATTATAGTCGATCCTGAAACCATGAAATATGAGGTTGTTGAAAACAGTCAAAATCTTGATATGGCTCAAGGCGCCGGCATACAGGCGGGCAAAACAATCGTCGACAATAATGCAGATGTTCTGATTACAGGCAACTGCGGTCCAAAAGCATTTAAAGTCTTGCAGACAGCGGGTGTAAAAATTTTTATCGGCGCAAGCGGAAAAGTTAATGATGCTATATCCCAATACAAAAACAACAAATTAAAATCTGCTCAGGAGCCCAATGTGGAGGGGCACTGGCTTTAACATCCGATTCACATGAAGGGAGGTAAGTACAAAATGGTGGAATCCAAGAAAGGCAGTTCTGGTTCGGCTGAAGGGGAAAAAACCAAATCCGAACAGGATGCTTCTGTAAAAGAATCTCTGGGAAAAATAAAACATAAATTTCTTGTAATGAGCGGCAAAGGCGGCGTGGGTAAAACAAGCGTGTCGGTTAATCTTGCCATAGCCCTTGCCAAAAAGGGTTTTAAGGTCGGCATTATGGATGTTGACATACACGGCCCTGATGTGCCAAGAATGCTCGGGCTCAAGGGAATGCTGGGGATGAGCGGCAACAAGAAGCTGGCTCCGATAAGTTATTCGAAAAATTTAAAGGCCGTTTCCATAGAATCGCTAAGCCCAAACAAGGACGACGCAATTATCTGGAGAGGTCCTCTTAAATATTCTGCAATCAAACAGTTTATCTGTGATGTTGACTGGGGAGATCTTGATTATTTGATTATCGATTCTCCGCCGGGCACAGGTGATGAGCCGTTGACCATTGCCCAGACTATTCAAGACGCCAGGGCAATCATCGTCACGACACCACAGGAGGTGTCGCTGGCAGATGTGCGAAAATCGATAAACTTCTGTAAAACCGTAAAAATGGAAATTTTTGGACTGATCGAAAATATGAGCGGTTTCATTTGCCCCCATTGCGGCAAAACACTCGACCTTTTCGGATCAGGCGGCGGAGAAAGAACGGCCGTGGCAGCCGGAATAAAATTTCTTGGGAAAATTCCTTTTGACAAGAATGTTGTCTTATGCGGCGATTCCGGCACTTCTTTCCAGGAACAATATACCGATTCCCGGGCAACAAAAGCCTTTGCCGATATTGTCGATAAAATTTCCGGTAACAGATAAAATTGCGCCTTTTATACCTTATATTTGGCAAACAACATAACTTACAAAAACAACGATAAAATATTTGGAGGATTATTATTATGAAATTTGCGATTCCTTTGGCTGAAGGGAAACTGACGGCTCATTTTGGTCATTGTCAGGAATTTGCCATCATAAATGTTGAAGAAAACAAGATTATAAACAAAGAAGTTCTTGTTCCCCCGGCTCATGAGCCGGGCGTACTGCCGAAGTGGCTCCACGACAAGGGTGCAAATGTTGTTATTGCCGGAGGAATGGGACAAAGAGCAATAAGTCTTATGGAACAAAACGGCATCAATGTTATTACAGGAGCCCCTGCGATTGAACCTGAGGAACTTGTGAAAAATTATATTGAAAATACGCTTTCAACCGGTTCCAATCTCTGCGATCACTAAAAATGTTTTAAACAGCCTTTTAATTTTAATAATTTAGTTAAGCAAGGAGGAGTTACAATGGATTGGGGAATGAAGAACCGTTTGTCGAGACTTATTAAGCCGGATGGCCATTGTTTTTTTCTACCCATTGATCACGGATACTTTCAGGGCCCGACCAAGAAACTTGAAAGGCCGGAAGAAACCATCGCCCCACTGGTCCCTTACGCCGATGGCCTTTTTGTGACAAGGGGCATATTGCGTGCCTGTGTTAATCCTGAAAACAACTTGCCTGTTATTCTCAGGGTGTCGGGCGGTTCGAGTGTAATCGGAAAGGACCTTGCCCATGAGGCAATCACAACATCGATCCAGGAGGCCATTCGGCTCAATGTTGCGGCCGTGGGCATGTCGATTTTTGTAGGGAGCGATTACGAATACGATTCGCTTGTAAATCTGGGAAAACTTGTAAATGAATGCGAAAACTATGGTATTCCCGTAATGGCCGTTACTGCAGTCGGCAAGGAACTGACAAAAAGAGACTCCAGATACCTGGGATTGTGCTGCCGTATTGCCGCTGAATTTGGAGCCAAAGTAGTAAAAACCTACTGGTGTGAGGACTTTGATAAAGTTGTAAACGGATGTCCTGTTCCCGTTGTGATGGCCGGCGGCCCAAGATGTGAAACAGAACGGGAAGTTTTTGAATTTGTCCACGACGGCATGCAGAAGGGCGCTATCGGTTTGACCCTCGGCAGGAACGTTTGGCAGCATGATTATCCTGAGGCCATGATGAAAGCGCTGCACGCCATTGTTCACAAAAACGCCTCGGCTGAAGATGCTGAAGAAATTTATGAGGATGTAAAAAACAGTTAATAAGAGGAATTGCATGAAGAGTCTCTTTAACGAAAAGGATTTGGAAAAATGTGTTGAAAAATTTTCTAACCATCCAAAAGAATTGGCTCTGCGTGTATACACATCCCGTCTCATCGGCAGAGACGGCAATCTTGTTCTTCACGGGGGTGGCAACACCTCTGTGAAAATAAAAATAAAAAATATACTGGGCGAAGAAACCGATGTTCTCTTTGTTAAAGGCAGCGGCCGGGATCTTTCAACAATCGAGCCGGATGGATTTACAGGCTTAAATATTGAGCCTCTTAAAAAACTTCGCAATCTTGAAAAACTGTCTGATGATGAGATGGACAACCAGTTAAAGATTCATCGTATCCGGGCGTCAAGCCCGGATCCTTCGGTTGAGTCTTTTATTCATGCTTTTCTTCCTCACAAGTACATCGAGCATACCCACGCTGACAGCATCCTTGTTCTAACCAATCAGAAAAACGGACAAGAGATGATAAAAGAGGCATTAGGGACAAAAATTGCCATACTTCCTTATACGATGTCCGGCCTTCCTCTGGCAAAAAGAGTAATAGAACAATTTGAAAAAAGCCCGGACATAGAAGCTGTAATAATATTACATCACGGCATTTTCACATTTGCGCAAGACGGCAGGACATCCTATGAAAGGATGATAGATTATGTGGGCAGGGCAGAAGCATATATTGAAGAACGGATAGAAAAAAAATCTTTGCTTACGCGCCGTTTTGACCTTAAGCCGCCTAAAAACACAGACTCCTCTCTTGCCGGATTCGCGCAAACGGTTCGGGGGGCTTGCGCTCATACGATATCAAAAAACCGGTTGAGACGGTTTTATGTCGAAACACGAACAGCGCCCGATTTGGCAGACGCCTCTCTTGCAAAAGAAGCTCTTCAGATATGCAATTCAGGGGTTCTTACCCCTGATCACGTCATCCGGACAAAAAACAAGATGGTCTATATCGAGTCTGTTCCTGAAAACGATAACGAACTTAAAAATTTCGTAAATCAGACAATAGACGATTTTAATAATGATTATCATCGCTATTTTAATAGCCATTTAGCCGCCCGGGGAGTCGAGCAAAAAGAGCTCGATCCCTATCCACGTCTGTTTTTGGTTGCGGGCATGGGACTTGTTGCCCTAGGGTTTACCAGAAAGGACGCATGTATTGCCGCCGACATCGGAGAACACACAATACGGGCAAAACTACGCGCCGCTGCTTTGGGAGAGTATGTTCCCATTTCCGACTCCCATATTTTTGACATGGAGTACTGGAGCCCCCAGCAAAAAAAACTTGACAAATCTTCTTGTCTTCCACTTCAGGGTCAGGTCGCTTTTATCACGGGCAGTGCGGGCGCAATAGGATTCGGCATAGCAAAACAGTTGATAAACGCCGGCGCTGTTGTAATGATATCCGATATTGACCGGTCCGGCCTGCAAAAAGCCCATTTGATTCTGGAAGAAAAATATGGCGAAAGCCGGGTGGAATCTATTATTTGTGATGTCACCGATTACCGGTCGGTAGAAAAGGCTTTTGAAACAACAAGCCTTAAGCTTGGGGGTATCGATATTGTCGTGCCGAATGCCGGTATCGCTTATGTATCAAAAATCGAAGAGATTGATCCCGACAAGCTGGATCAGGTTATAGCCGTAAATTTTAAAGGGACATTTAATGTTATCAAAGCCTCTATCCCTGTATTTAAAAGGCAGGGAACAGGGGGAAACATCGTTGTTATCAGTTCAAAAAACGTATTTGATCCTGGCTTGGCTTTTGGCGCTTATAGTGCTTCCAAGGCCGGCGCCCATCAGATTTCAAAAATCGCTGCGCTGGAGTTGGCCGAACTGGGGGTCAGGGTAAATATGATTAACCCTGACGCTGTATTCGGGGATGAAGAAATATCTTCCAAGTTATGGGATCTCATAGGGCCGGAAAGAATGAAATCCAGGGGACTCGATGCCAAAGGCTTGAAAGAATATTATCGCAACAGAAACTTGCTAAAAGCGCCTGTGCTGGCGGAACATGTCGGCAATGCAGTCGTATTTTTTGCAAGTGGGCAAACCCCGACTACCGGCGCCTCACTCCCTGTTGATGGCGGGATCCCCGCTGCCTTTCCCAGATAAATCCTGGGCGCTATCGCCTTCAAAATTTTGTTCTTTAGCGCCACTTGCTCTATTTTTGTTTTAAGGAGGTATTTATTTTCAGTAAATTACTAACTTACCCGCATAGCAAAGCTTAAACCATCAGCTTAGCTGGTGGTTTAAAGGGTTAAGTAAAAACTATTTTAAAAGCCAGGCTCTTACAGGCGCCGGCAGATTTATAAAATTGGGGGTGATTGTATGAGGGTTGTCACGCGAGCTGATTTTGACGGGGTTGTATGCGCGGTTCTTCTTTATGAAGCGGAAAAGGTTACAGAACCTGTAAAATGGGCGGAGCCGAATGAAATGCAAAAAGGCATGGTTGATGTTCGAAATGGTGATATAATAGCAAATCTCCCTTATAACGAAAAATGCAGTTTATGGTTTGACCATCACTATTCAAATCAAATCAGCAGACATTTTAGAGGTGCTTTTAATATTGCACCATCAGCGGCAAGAGTTGTTTTTGAGTACTATGCCAATGTATTTAAACGTGATTACAGTGAGTTAACTACAGAAACCGATAAAATTGACTCGGCCGACCTGTCTTTGGACGAGGTTCTTCATCCTGAAAAATATAGCTATGTGTTGTTGTCGATGACAATTTCCGGTTTTGACAAAACCGACGAACCTTATTGGAACAGGCTTGTCGATTTATTAAGGGAGCATGACATTAAAATTGTTCTTGAAGACCCCGAAGTAAAAAAACGGTGCAAAGAAACCGTTAAACGGAATATAATTTATAATACCTTATTAAAGGAACATACTCAATTAAAGGAGCATGTTTCGGTTACGGATTTTCGTCATTTTGATAAAGCGCCGAGTGGGAATCGATTTATGGTCTATTCGTTATTTCCCGAGTCGGTTGTTAATGTTAAAATACGTTATGATAATGATGACAGGCAAACGCTTGTCGTTAGCGTCGGTCATAGTATTTTTAATAGAAAATGCAATGTAAATGTTGGACAAATGCTTTCAAAATTTGAGGGGGGCGGGCATCGCGGAGCCGGTGCGTGTAGTTTCCATGTAAGTAAAACCGATGATTATCTGCCGAAGATCATTGATATTCTGTTAAAGAATGAATGATTCGTCAGCAAGGGGGATGGGCATCTTTAAGTTTTGAAACGGCTCTTAGAAAATGTCTTCAAT
>JAUVKB010000073.1 GCA_030596405.1 Deltaproteobacteria bacterium | reverse complement strand
TTTTCTGTTTTGTAGTTATATCAGTTTGTTATCACTTTCTAACATACTACAAAAAGAAAAAAAATGCCACTGCAAAATGCGCTTTTTTTATTTATTCCGGATAGTTATATCCGTGGATGGACACTAGATAGATATTTTGGACCTCTTATCGGCCGTAAAGTTCGAATCATTACAGGATAAATGGCCCTTGTACAGGCGCACAGTTCCGCCACCGTCGTAACGCCAGTTTTTTTTGTATGCATCCACGGCTATCCTGTTGTTGATAAATTCCGCATTATAGAGTGTACACTGCGAACTGTCTTTTGCCTGAACACCGATTTTATTTTTCATGAACTTCACATTAACGGCAAGCAGGTTTGAGCCTTCACCAACCGATACCCCCTTATCCCCACTGTTTCTGAACAATGTATCCTTAACCACGACATTGGAAGTCATTAAATCCAGCGAATCGTTTCCATTGTTCATAAACCGGCAATTCTCAATCACTGCCCTGCAGATATCCAGATCTACCGCATCGAAGGGGGCGCCTTCAAAGGCGCAATTTTTAAAGCGAATATCTGAATAGACTGCATGGACCATATCATCAACAACCCGGCTATCTCGAAAACGGCAGTTTTTTACCTCCACCCCCTTGACATCATGGGCGGAAAACATGGCGCTGTATTCATAAAGCTCGCTCTTTAAGCCGCTTCCACCGGAAAATTCACAGTAGTTAAGTACCGAGCCTTCCGCCTTTGGCCCTCTCAAGGCAAAAACCCCCCAAGGCCCTTGCTTTTGATCTTGCGCCAAAATACGGATAGGTTTTTTGGGGGTTCCGCCGGCTAAAAGCCGCCCCTCAATTATTAAGGAGGCTCCTTTAGCCATCCGCAAAATTGTTCCAGGTTTGATCTTGATGTCATCCCGGATTCTGCGAACACCTTTAAAGACCAAAGAACCTTGCCAGGTTTTCTGTCTTTTTACCGGTTTCGGCAAAACAATGCCATAAGTATCCGTAAATTCAATTTTTGCTATATTCTCCACTTTTTCGGCACGTAACTCGGCAGCAGCAGTCCGGCTTACGTAGATGTTTTGAATGGAATTTTTGTTCATGGCTATGCCATCCAAATGCAATTCGTAGTAGGCGGGCTTTACTAAAACGCTTTGTTTCATTACTGGGTACTTTTTTTCACCCCTTTCACTAAATCGTGCCAACAAAGGCAGGTCTATAAGTATTGACTTGCCGCTTAACGTAATTGCTCCGCTAATGTCCACCTTTCGCTCTTGTCCATCTACCCGGTACGAAACATGAGCATGCAAAGGCTCTTGAGGCGGAGAAGCACACTCTATCCGGAAACGGCTAACAGGTTGACGTCCATCAACCAAAAGTTTAAGTAATTTCTTGTCGCCAGGGTTTACCGCATATATAAGCCTTTTTCGATCGCCAAGAAATACTTTATAAATATCATTGTTTAAAGCCTCGATGTCATTTCGCAGCCGCCGCATAGAAGCGATAACTTCTTTCGGAGTAAGGCTTTTGTGCATGGCAACAAGAGATGGATCATTTTCAACGGCGATTCCTACAGAATGCATCACATCATCCACCTCCGCCAAAAACACATTATCTAAACCAGAGGAAAAGAATTCGTCGATCGCCTTGTGCCGGCCCAGAAGAAATTGCTGATCCTTCCAGAGGGCTTCATCAAGAAGTGAACCAAAAATGTCAGGATTTGCGCCTTTTTCACCTTTTGGCATCCAGCCTGGATGCCAGCCGTCGGGGTCCCAGACGACAGGCTCAAACATATTCCGCCAAGGATCGTAATAGAGGCGCCAATTGTGTGAATGGCCGTAGTGATAACTCTGAATAAGGGTTCTAAATGCTGAAAAACGTCCAAAAGCTTCAAGATCGAGCAGATTTCGTAATTCAGCCATGACCTCCTCATCCTTTCGCGAGGCCAACAAGCCACACAGTCTTTCCAAAGGCGCATGGGAATCTTCCGCATAGTGATTATTAATTGCGGCCTTACTCCAAAGTCTTGGGTGTTTAAATACATGGTTTACAATGCCAGAATAGCCGTCTCTTCCTATTAATTCCCCAACGTAAAGGTCTCCGGGCATTCTTTCATTATTTCGCAGCGTCATTTCCTTTAATTGTTCCACCAAGAGATGGACGCCCCTGTTCTCGGCGTTGACATATACATTCACCATATGGGCGCGTGGTGACAGAAGTCCCATATACGCTGCAAGGCGGTATGATAGATAATTGTTGACCTGCGCGGAAAATTTCGGGGCGATTAGGTTAAACCGGCGCATTCCAAGGAAAAGCCTGCCCTTTTTTGTCTTCACTCGCATAGATTTTTTATAAAATGCCCAGTGCCAGTGAAAATCGCCGCGATATTTTATTTTTACATTGAGGAGTTTTCCGTCCGGGTACATCAATTGTGCCTTGACGTAATTACGACCTGAGTGCGGGAGATTCCTGTTTAATTCCGCTTCTGCTCCACCCTCTATAATCAAGTTAATCTGAGGCAGGTCTTGACGATCATGGCTCAGGACAGGCGTAGATTTAAGTTGTAATTTGCGAAGGAGGTGCTTGAACTCCATCTCTCCGATATTCTTTAGCTTGGCCGCATTTTTGAAAGTTCCATAACGGATGCCAAAGTCCCAGTATCTTGGCATAACACCCGCTATCCAGACCAAAAACAGCAACATCACCGGCACGGTCAAAATCCAGCTCCAGTGAAAAACCCTGCAAAACTTATCAAAAACACCCTTCATCAATGCGGTACCCTATGATGACTCTCTATTTTGGAAGAACCGTTTTAAAAAACTCAAGCTCGCCTTCACTGACAAGTTTTGCCAAGTCCTGCACGGCAAAAGGATTCCCGAGCATTTTTTTAATATTTTCGGGAAGAGTTGGCAGGATACGAGCACAAAACCGAATTTCAATCTCATGGCCCATTGTTAAATCTTCTGTTAAAACAAAATGGAAATACGGGTCCGTTTTCCCTCTGGTTATCAAAAATCCTTTTCGGTCAAAATTCATATCATGACACTTCACATCCGTATTCCGAGAGTCGTGAGAAAATTTTTGCCTGCCTTTAACAAATGTAAGCTTCCAGTCTTTGATTCTTAGATTGGAGTGTGGCGCCGGATCAATCCGAAACCTTTCTAATTTGGCTTGGGAGGGGGGCAGGGTAATCGTAAAATAATACCCATAGACCTCGCTGCCGGGTTCAAGAATTACCTGTTTTTTGTGCAGGCTCAGGGTCTTTCCAGTTGAATCGGGCATGTTTTTTCTTTGATGCCAATAGACCCACCATCGCTGCCCTGCAAATCCCCCAATTTTTCCATATCGTTTATAGGCTCTGTGAAAAGCCGGGTACAAATCGCTATCACCGTTTAGCATGTATGCATAAACGTCTGCTACAATCGGAGCAGAGGGAAATTGTTTATATAGTTTTTTTATTATATTTTCCGCTTCCTCTTTTCGCCCCATATTGTATCTCAAGAATTTTGCCAGCCTAATCTGTGCACCAGGATCCCGTTCGTCAAAATCAATCAGGGTCTGGAAATATTTTAACGCTTCGCTTTCTTCTCCGCCCATAATTTTTTGTTGGGCCAGCTTGTTTAAAATACGTCGCTTCAAAGGATCCAGGCGATCGCCTTTTTTGACGTAATCTAAATCTTCCAGAAGCCTCTCCAGTTTTTCAGCGCATTTCTCTCCATTCTCCTTGCCTAATGCCTTAATTGCTCTATTATAAGAACTTTCGTAATGCTTGACGTATCCTGACACGATCTTTGCGTCCACGCTATTAATCATGGAAGGGGCAAACCTCCAAATTATGATAGTACAGACTGCGCAACACGCACTGAGAATAAAAAAGATTTTAAGGGTTATAAGTGCAGCTCTTTGGACTCGAAGCATCAATGATCTTCTTCTTCTGCTGTTAATCATCAGGACAACACCCTTATCCGCGGCAATTAAAAAAGCTATTTATCTTTAAACAGATAGACCTCGGCATGCGCCTGCTCAGGCGACACCTTGCGACCCTTTCGGGGCTCAATTTTAAGGTAAATTTTATCGAGATTGTATGGTTTCCGGCTAAGCGGGTCTACGGGAGGCAGCGGGATCAGGTATTTGTTTGTTTTGTTTGCTTTCACCGAAAGCACCTGCTCTCGGAAATAGCGCTCACCAAGAAGCTTTTTTTCCGATGCCGGCGCCCAACGGATCCATAATCGCGCATTTGAATCAGCATTCCAGTCAATCACAAGACCAAGTCCGTCAACTTTGTCAGATGGCAGATCGATTGATCTGAGGCGCAGCGAAAGCGTTGAAAATTCACCCTCGGGCAAAAACATCCCATCGTGTAGTTTTTGGATGATTTCCTTGTCGCGACATGAATAGAATGTCCAAAATCCTTTCTTTCGCATGCCGACAGAATCAAATAACTGCGCCCTAAACCGATATTTTTCAAATTTTAAGTGATAAAATTGCTGAGGATTCGAAAAATCGGTTCCCGCAAAGAAAAAATTGACACCGTTTAGCTTGTCTTGGAATACCTTTGCTCCATCCCCACCGAAAACCAGATCGACCGGGCGTCCGGCCATAGACTTGAACAGCAGTTTCTTGTCGTAATATCCTTCCTGCGCGCCTCCTAAAAACACAATGTTAAATTCGGATTCACTGGAATCCAGCTCTTTCAACAACCATTTAATTTGCTTTTTGAAATCTTCCTTTTTGGGCATAACATATGACAGCGCGATAAATTTTGTGTTCTTATAGACAAAGCTATAATACGCACCGTTTTCACTTGCATAATTATAAGGGAATAATTTTCGAAAGGCGCTGTAATTTATTCCGTAGAGCATTGGCCATGCGCAATCATGATTACCGGGCGCAACATAAATGGGCTTAGAATCCAAAAAGTTTCCAAAGCAATGGAAATAGTTTCTCGCAAATTCGGGAATAGTGGAATAGTAGGTAATGTCGCCCCCACAAAGGGCAAAATCCGGATTAATATCACAGATTTTCTGAGCAAGCAATTCCGCCGGATACTGATTTTCCGCTTCGGTGCCGCCTGTATGCCCGAATACGGCAATTTGAAATGCATCGTCTAATGATGCTGTTGTAAATTCTCCACGATAAAACGCTTCAACTTCGTACCGGTACCGCGTTCCAGGAATTAATTCATTCATACTTATTTTGTGAACCCGGGAAGTTTTGTTCTCCGTGAATCTACGCTGATCGAAAATCGAATACAAAGTGACTTTGCCACGCATTTCATCATTAGAAACCCAGCAAATAGTTGCAGAATTACTATTAAGGTTAAGGATGTATGGCCGGATCGTTTCCGCCGAGACATTGCTGTAAACACCTAAGCATAACAGAAGTACCAAAGTTTTGTATATTGTAATAGAGCTTGCCGATAGATTGATTTTCATAGTTGCTTAACCTCCAAATGCCACTGAAAAGCCATATAGCACTTGACCACACATCTGTAGAATAAAACACTTCACTGCCCTGGCTACATCTGGTCGCCCCAAACTACACTTTCCAGAATAAAAGAATTTACCGTCTACAAAAATCACAGTGGCCTCCGGAATCTGTGAGTTCTTAACATCGGCGGGCCCAACCGCTAAACACCGCCTTTTTATTTTTAACTTAAGCCCTA
Source organism: Deltaproteobacteria bacterium (assembly GCA_030596405.1). Classification (GTDB taxonomy): domain Bacteria; phylum Desulfobacterota; class Desulfobacteria; order Desulfobacterales; family JAUVKB01; genus JAUVKB01. The sequence continues at coordinate 4,307 of JAUVKB010000073.1, read as the reverse complement.
TCTAAATGGTCTTCAGGGAATTTTAAAACGACAGGTATAGATATCGCGACCTTCTGAAGGGTGTTTTCTCTTCACCTTTACGCGACTTGGAGAGGGTATAGTTCAATTTCGAGCCAGCCGTAGAGATGCCTTACCCTCTATGGTGGTGGCTACTGCCAAAATTTTTAAACATCTTGATATATTAAACGATACCAGCCGTCAAGCTTGTTTTTAACGATCAAAGTTCAAGCCGTTCTAAATTGGAAATGGATATACCATGCTAACTTCTGAAAATGGTGAAATAAAAAATTGTGTGTTTTCTCCCAAATTTGTTCTGCATTTCATGTGGCCATTAAAAAACCGGGGTTTTCCATGTATACACATTTTTGTAATGCCTCCGGGGTGCCTGCATGACGCCGAATAATTGCAATTTTCTACAAAAGATGTTGATAATTTATCACAATTATTTTATCATACAATTTTTAATTTTTTTAAATTTTACTTTATATATCATTTTTTATAAAAATATCATACAGGCAGTTTAACATGCCGCCTATAATCTCTGTTGTCGGCAGGTCCAGATCGGGCAAGACCACACTGATAGAAAAATTAATTTTTGAACTTAACAAGCGGGGATACAGGATAGGTACTGTCAAGCACGCTTTTCATGAATTTGAAATCGATCGAGAAGGGAAAGATAGCTGGAGGCATAAAAAAGCCGGTGCGGAAACGGTAATTGTTGCGTCTGCGGACAAAATTGCAATGATAAAGGACGAGCCTTATAACACATTAAATTCTATTGAAAAATATTTTTATGACATGGACATCGTTATTGCCGAAGGTTATAAAAAGGAGAATAAGCCCAAAATAGAGGTTGTTCGAGCAGAAATAGCCAACAGACCGCTTTGCCGGGAGGAAAACAATCTCATAGCTCTTGTTACGGATACAGACACAAAACTTAATATTCCAACTTTTGGTTTGGAACAGGTCGATAAAATTGCAGACCTTATTGAGAAACTATATTTATAAATTTTGGAAGATCTTGAACATCTAAAAAAGAAGTTTACCGATTATGTCGCCGGTTTTTACACGGAAAATACGCAAGATAACCGTGCAATCCGGCTTAAAGAAGAACATACAAAGCGTGTGTGTCAAAATATCGTTATGCTTGGCAAAGCGCTGAATATGTCCGGGCATGATATTATGCTGGCGGAAACCATGGCGTTATTCCATGACATTGGACGATTTAAACAGTATAAATTATATGGCACGTTCAACGATATGGCTTCTGAAAATCACGCAACGCTCGGATTGCGGCAAATCGCGCTGCAAAGGTATCTGTCCTGTTTTACAAAGCCGGAAAAGCGTTTAATCTCAAGGGCCATAGCGTATCACAATGCTGCGGCGCTCCCGGAAAACGAGGACAAAAGAACACTTTTTTTTATGCGGCTTTTAAGGGATGCCGATAAACTTGACGTATGGAGAGTTGTTACGGATTATTATCGTGTACGTGAAAAACAACCGAATCCGGTTATCGAATTAGGCCTTCCCGACGACCCTGTATGCTCACAAAAGGCAATTAAGGCATTACATGAGCACAGGTTCGTCAGCATGCAGGATTTGAAGACCTTAAACGATTTTAAGCTGCTTCTGGTTAGCTGGGTATTTGATCTTAATTTTGTTCCTTCATTTCAAGAAGCTCAAAATCGTAATTATATAGGACAGATCGAAAAAGCCCTGCCGCAATCTAAAGAGGTGACAGAAGCTGTTAAACAGGCGCGTGACTATATTGAGGAAGCGGTAAAACGTATACCTTTGGGCATTTAGCTGATTGGGGAAACATTTTCCCGACCAAAACCAACCAGTGCGTTGTTTTAAAACAAGGAAGCTATATCGGTAAGTAAAACAAACTAATGGTGGCGTAACCTTTTTGTTTTTGCAATGAAACTGAAAATGTTTTATGAGAATTCATGGCAGCTGCTTTTCAATACAATGTTTAAATAAATTCAGAATGTTATCCCTTAAAATTGATAAGCATTTAACTATGAAACTTTAGTAATAAATATCGTTGATATAATTAAGATATTATACCTAAATATAGCAAATAGTATGATTGGGAGGGAAAAATAATGAGCGGGGATATTGAAATTTACAAACCTAAACATAATATCAGGGTTGTTACTGCAACCTCACTTTTTGATGGTCATGATGCATCTATAAACATAATGCGCAGGTTTTTGCAGGATACCGGAGTAGAAGTAGTACATCTTGGACATAACCGATCTGTTAAAGAAATCGTAGACGCTGCTGTTGAAGAGGACGTGCAAGGAGTAGCCATATCGAGCTATCAGGGCGGGCATGTAGAATTCTTTAAATATATGGTTGACCTTTTAAAGGAAAGGGGTTCTTCGCATGTCAAGGTGTTTGGCGGCGGCGGAGGGGTTATTGTACCGGATGAGATCAGCGAGCTGGAAGCATACGGCGTAACAAAGATATATTCACCTGAGTTTGGCGCAAAATGGGGGCTTCAGGGCATTATTAACCACATGATCAAGCTCATGGATTTTTCGACCGTAAAAAAGAAAGATTTACATATTACCGGCCTCTCAACCGACAACAAATTTTGTGTTGCAAATTTTATTACCGCGGTGGAACAGGCAAAGGAAGAACAAAATGGATATCTTGCTCATCTGAAATCCCAGCTTTTAAAGAAGACCGGAGATCATAAAGTGCCGGTTATAGGTATTACAGGAACCGGCGGCGCCGGGAAATCATCTTTAACAGATGAAGTGGTTATACGATTTCTTCACGACAACAAAGATATTAAGATTGCCATTATAAGTTGTGATCCTTCACGACGCAAGACCGGAGGAGCGCTTTTAGGTGACAGGATACGCATGAACTCCATCAATACCCCAAGGGTTTACATGCGTTCTCTTGCCACACGCCATTCACATTTAGAGGTTCCTAATGCCCTGGTTGAGGTCATTGATGTCGTCAAGGCCGCTGGTTTTGATCTTGTAATTGTGGAAACAGCAGGTATAGGTCAGGGCGATTCGATGATTACGGATCTGTCTGATTTAAGCGTGTATGTTATGACCAGTGAATTTGGAGCCGCGTCTCAGCTCGAGAAAATAGATATGCTCGATTATGCGGATCTTGTCGTTATAAATAAATATGAGAAAAAGGGCAGTGCTGATGCCGTGCGTGATGTTCGAAAACAGGTGCAGCGCAACTGTAAAGCATGGGAGGACCTCCCTGAAAATATGCCTGTATTTGGAACAATCGCTTCCAAGTTCAATGATGACGGTGTTACAGCGTTTTATCATGCTATTTTAGATGCCATAACAAATAAAACCGGGATAAAGTTGGTTTCAAATTTTCCCAGGTCTGAAACAAAGACATCAAGCTCTAAAACGATTATAATTCCGCCTGACCGCACACGTTACCTCGCAGAAATTGCTGATACGGTTCGGGATTACCATAAAAAAACGGAAAAACAGGCAGATGCTGTAAGGGCGTTGTGGCATCTAAAAGAAACAGCAAAAATGATAAGCAAAGATATGCTGGAAGGAGAGCCGTCCGAACTTGTTGCACGACTAAAAGAAGAAATGGAAAAGGCCGAAGATTTGCTTGAAAAAAACACAACGTTCCTTTTAGATGACTGGGAAGAGATTAAAGAAGCATACAGCAAGGATGAACTGGTGTACAAAGTTCGGGACCGTGAGATAAGAATTCCACTGTATACTGAATCCTTGTCCCACCAAAAAATTCCAAAGATAGCCCTTCCTGCTTTCAAGGATCCTGGTGAAACTTACAAGTGGATGAGAAAAGAGAATATCCCAGGCCGTTTCCCGTTTACCGCCGGGGTATTTCCTTTAAAAAGGACTGATGAAGATCCTACACGGATGTTTGCGGGTGAAGGTGATCCTGCCAGAACAAATAAAAGATTTAGACTCCTGTCGGGCAATTATGAGGCCAAAAGACTTTCCACTGCCTTTGATTCGGCTACCCTGTATGGATATGATCCTGATAAACGTCCGGATATATATGGCAAAATAGGAACTTCAGGTGTAAGTGTATGTACTTTGGATGACGTTAAAGTCCTTTACAGCGGTTTTGATCTCTGTGCTCCGAATACATCCGTATCCATGACAATAAACGGTCCAGCCCCGATGATTCTTGCCATGTTTTTAAACACGGCGATAGACCAGCATATTGACAAATTTAAAACGGAAAATAATAGAGAACCGACAGGGGAAGAGTACGAAAAAATCCGTTCAATGGTACTGTCAAATGTTCGCGGCACGGTGCAGGCAGATATTCTC
>JAUVKB010000176.1 GCA_030596405.1 Deltaproteobacteria bacterium | reverse complement strand
TCGGGCCTCAAATCGGCCAGATAGCCTCGCGCGTTATTGTTTTATGCCTTTTTGCCATGTTCGGTTCTCATGTCCAGTTTACCATTAACAAGCGAAAGGCCGCGGAAAAAAAGAGCCGGGAAGAGGCGATAACACGGGAACGGTTCCAAAGGCTCCTTTCGCCGGAATTGGCCGAAATGGTGGTTTCCGGTGAAATGAAGGTGGAAAAGGGCGGCAAGAGCCGCTACGCCACGGTCTTGTTCGCCGACATACGCAGTTTCACCGCCATAAGCGAAAACATGGACGCAGCAGAAGTGTTCAAGATGCTCAACGACTACTTTGAAACAATAGTTGATGTTGTATTCAGCCATAATGGAATGATTGACAAGTTCATCGGCGACGAGGTAATGGCGATATGGGGCGCGCCTGCGGCACACGATGATAACCCTGTCAGCGCTGTCAGGACAGCTTTGGAGATGCAATCCGTTCTTGTCGAATTTAATAAAAAACGAAAGGCCGAGGGAAAGGTCCAGCTTCAGATCGGCATCGGAATAAATACCGGCAACCTTATGGCAGGCTACATCGGCTCAACGCAAACGATGAATTACTCGGTAATCGGTGATACAGTCAACACGGCGTCTATACTCTGCTCATCCGCAAAGAGCGGGCAGGTGGTAATTTCAGAAAACACCTATAACCGTGTCAAAGACATCTTCAAGGCAACCGAGCTCGAACCGATTCATGCCAAAAAGCACAAACCTGTCAGGGCGTTTTCCGTTTATAATAATACCTGCAATAAGAGCTGATAGAACCTTTCATCATACCGATCGCTCTAATCCCGGCTATTTATGCAAAAAAAATTTAAGGAGAATAGACTTTGGATGCAGAAAAGTTGTTAAAAGAAACGATGAAAAAGGGAGAAACATCTCTTGATGAAAGAGAATCAAAACAGGTTTTAAAGGAATACGGCGTTCCGGTTATAAGCGAAACCGTTGCCATAAATGAAGATGAAGCTGTAAAAGCAGCCGGCAAAATCGGTTTTCCGGTTGTATTGAAAGGCTTAGGCCGGAAGCTTTTGCATAAGACAGAACACGGCATGGTTTATCTTAATCTTGCGGATTCCGGTAAAATTCGCAGCGCTGCTCAATCGATTACCAAAAAAGCAGGCGATGAGCTGGAAGGTTTTTTAGTGCAACCCCAGATAAAGGGGAAAAGAGAGTTTGTAGCCGGTCTTTTTCGGGATGAACAATTCGGTCCTGTGGTCTTGTTCGGACTTGGAGGCGTATTTACGGAAGCGCTTTCGGATGTAACATTTCGGCTCGCTCCGTTAACGGAAACAGATGCGGGTGAAATGCTGGATGAAATAAAAGCCAAACCGCTTCTTGAAAATTTCAGAGGCGAAAAGGCCGTTGACCGGGATCAACTGATCCGGACGTTAATGGGAATTTCGCGCATCGGCGTTGAACATCCCGAAATTTCTGAAATTGATATCAATCCTTTATTAATAACGCCCGACGGAAAAGTATGCGCCGTTGACGCACTGGTGGTAATTAACAAAGGAACAATCCAAAATGAATTCTCGCCGCCGGTCGATCCGGCGGCCATACGCTCCCTGTTTTATCCTGAATCGATAGTATTTATCGGCGCTTCCGCCAAGTTGGGAAAATGGGGGCATACGCTGTTTATAATTACCGTGCATGGCGGATATAAGGGCGAAATATATCTGGTTAATCCCAAAAATGATTTAATTGCAGGCAGAAAAGTCTATCGATCGGTCGCTGAAATTCCGCACAAGGTCGATCTGGCAGTCGTTACAATACCTGCGGAAATGATAATAGACCTTATCCCTCAGTTAAAGGAAAAGGGGATAAAAAGCATGCTTCTTATCACTTCAGGTTTCGGCGAAACCGGTGAAAAAGGAAAGGAGATTGAAAAAAATCTTGCAATAAAGGCAAGAGAATCGGGAATACTGATAATGGGCCCGAACCCAAAGGGCCAGTGCAATCCGCATATCAATCTTTACTGCACGGCCACCCACGTTCTGCCCAGACCCGGTTCGGTATCGATAGTTTCCCAGTCGGGAAATATGGGAGCACAGCTTCTTGCCTTTGCGGAACAGCAGGGCATCGGCATCCGTGCTTACTGCGGCTCGGGAAATGAAGCAGTTGTTACAGTGGAAGACTATATGGAAGGTTTTGAAGAAGACAATTTGACGCAAACCATCATGCTCTATATCGAAAGCGTGAAAAACGGCCGCCGTTTTTTTGAAAGCGCGCGTCGGCTGGGAAGACAAAAACCGATTGTGCTCTTAAAAGGAGGGCAAAGCAAATCCGGAAACAAGGCTGCGTTAAGTCATACCGGAGCATTAACTATCGATTCGAGAGTTTTTAATGCAATGTGCAGGCAGACAGGAATTGTAAAAGTGGAACGCCCAATGGATCTGCTCGATCTTTCAGCCGCATTTTCATCCTTGCCTTTGCCAAAGGGCAATCGCACGGCGATTATAACTCTCGGTGGAGGCTGGGGGGTTGTAACAGCCGATCTATGCGCCGAATACGGTCTTGCCGTTCCTGATCTGACGGATGAACTCAGCGGCGCTATAGATAAAATGCTCCCATCTTTCTGGAGCCGGTCTAACCCGATAGACCTTGTCGGTATAAACGATGAGTCGATATTGATTGCGATTACGGAAGAACTTTTAAAATGGAACGGTTGTGACGCCGTAATAATTCTTGGCATATTAGGCTTCAAGATTGTCCAGGAGCGCCGCATGCATTCGATATTAAACGTTGACCCGACTTATTCACCCGCTTATCTTGAATCTGCCTGCAAAAGGTCTGCTGAATTTGAAGAAAGATATGTAGAGAATATTGCAAAATTTATGGAAAAATATAACAAACCGGTATTTGGTGTCAGCTTTCTTAAGGGGCACAAGGATCAAATTGTTTATGGGGTAAACGATTGCAAATACAAAGGCATATTTTATCAGACGCCTGAACAGGCGGTAAAAGCATTAGCCAAAATGTATCAATACTGCCGTTTTATAGACCGTTAAACAAATCTTTTCATGAGTTCGTCTATTACCTCATCCACGTTTTCAGGCGTAATCCGGTTTTCCATGCATATTTTTTTAACTTTTTCCACCCTGTGCCGGTTCTCCATTTCGTCCAGGGTTGAAAAGATCCCAAGCCGTCTGCCCACCTGATACCAGCATTGGCGTTCCGGTTCCATTGACAGGAACGTTTTTAATATGCCGGTCATAACCTCTTTGTCTTCCGGCAAGGAACCTTCTACGTCCTGAAAAAGGTTAAGGATATGATCACTTTTAACCATGCTCGTGATTCCGTCAAGTTTTTCAATGAACAGCAAAATCTCTTTTACCATCATGATATCCGTACACTTTTCAAAACGACCGGCCTGATAATCTTCAAAGAGCGGCAGGCTGTTCGGGATTGCAAGAGATCGAAGTCTTATAAAATCAGGGTTGATACGGTTTAAGGCATCCGCTGTTTCAAGTGCGTGGATTTCGGAAAATTTTCTTCCACCAAGGCCCGGCATGACATACTCTGAGAGTTCAATCCCCGCATTTTTTACTTTAAGCCCGGCTTTTATGTGTATCTGTTTTGTGGCGCCCTTTTTAACCATCTTGAGCACCTCATCAGATCCGGATTCAAGCCCGATATGAATCCTGTTTAAACCGGCATCACTTATTTTTTTTAAATTCTCATCCGATATCCGTGCAACTGTGTGGGAGCGTGCATATGACGTTATCCTTTCGACCCATGGAAAACACTTTTTAATGTGCGTCAGAATTTCTACAAGATCAAAAGGTTTTATAATAAGACTGTTTGCATCCTGAATAAACACCGATTTCATGCCGCAGGCAAACCAGTTTAAAGCCGCATTAAATCCCTGCATCTCGTCTTGTTCAATATTTCCGGCTTCTTTTCTTATTTCTGCACGGCTGATGCTGCCGGATTCATCAGACAATTGCCTAAGCGTCTTAACATGTTTGTGAAGCAGATCGATGTCCTTTTTAATGTGGTCAACCGGACGTATGGAAAACTGCAGCCCTTTATACACAGGGCAGAAGGTACACCGGTTCCAGGGACAATTTCTGGTTACGCGTAAAAGAAGGCTGTATGCCTCACTTGGAGGTCGTATAGGACCCTGTTCGAATCGATAATCATTGCCAATTTTATTAATGTTAACGCTGCTCATAAATTTATATTCTCCTGTAAAAAAACTTTGATATCCTTATATTTTAATTCCAAACCCTTTTGACAACCTGCCGCTATTTTAAGATAAAATTTTTATTAGAAGAACAATCCGCAAAAAAAATCTCTAATCCTTTTTGCCATTGTCTCTTCAAATCCCGCAAAGAAATGATCAGTCTCTAAAACAAGCTTTTCCTTCAATCCGACACGAGACTTGTTCAGCCCGTCGCAATCCCTTCTTAAATCAGGTGTAGCAAATACCAGGATGCGATCATTAATATCCCATTCATTACAAAAAAATGCAATGTAGCTTCCTGCACAAACCTTATGTTTTGCAATTCTTTTTCATCATGGAAATATGTGCAGGGCAGATAATCATTTGTTCCAATAAATGAGATATAAACCTTTGCCATAATCAAACCTCATATTTTCTAAATTTTTGATGCCT
>JAUVKB010000035.1 GCA_030596405.1 Deltaproteobacteria bacterium | reverse complement strand
GGGAGATACCGTAAATATCGCCGCAAGGCTTGAAGGAGTCAACAAGGTCTATGGAACTTACACACTTATTGGTGAAACAACATGCAAGGCCGCGGGAAGCAGCATTGTAACGAGACAGATAGATACTATTAATGTTGTCGGAAAAAAAGAGCCATTAAACATTTATCAGCTGCTCGATCACCCCGAAGAAATCGAAAGCAGTATGATAGATACGATAAGTTTATACACCAAAGGGCTTTATGCATACAGGACTCAGGACTGGGACAAAGCGGTCAAACTCTTTAAGTCCGCGCTGGACATAAGGCCTGATGACGGCCCGAGCAAAACAATGCTTGGAAGGTGCGGTGAATTTATAGTAAATCCGCCGGGCAAAGACTGGAATGGTTCATTTACAATGAAAACCAAATAATTATGAGGCGCCTGAATATCTAAATCACCGAATAGTTATCTATTATCAGTATGTTATTTCTCATATCATAATTTTATTTATAGACAGCTTCCTTCAACCATGTTTCTACCGTTCTGTTTTGAGTTGTAAAGGTGTTTATCCACCTTAAAGATCAAGGTCTCAATAGAAATTTTTTCTTCCGGTGTCCCGGAGTCAAAACCGGTAACGCCGAAACTGGCTGTAATGCGAATTTCATTTCCGTTTACTTTAGCCACCTGTTTGGAAACGGTGCTGCGAAGTCTTTCCGCGGTTAGCCAGGCGCCATTGATATCCGTCTCCGGAAGTATAATTAAAAACTCTTCCCCCCCGTATCTGACCACCCAGTCGACATCGCGTCTGAGCGATTTCTTGACAGACCGGACAAACGATTTCAGCACTTCATCGCCGGCCTGATGGCCGTACGTATCATTAACTTTTTTAAAATAATCGATATCGCATAAGGCCATTGATAATGGATGCCGATATCTTATAGATCTTGCAATCTCCTGGGAAAGACGTTCGGTCAGGTAGCAACGATTAAATGCTCCGGTAAGAGGGTCTGTTATAGATAAAAGCCTGATCTCTTCATTGGCCTTTTTCAGTGATCTTTCCAGCTCAAGGACGCGTATGCCTGCCTTGATACGGGCAACCAGTTCAGCGCTGTTAACAGGCTTGGCCAAGTAATCATCCGCACCGGCTTCCAGCCCTGTGACAATGTCATCTTTTGAATCCCTTGCCGTCAGCATGACAATAAAGACATAACCCCGGCGGGTGTCTTTTCTTATAGCTTTGCATAATTCCAGACCGTCCATTCCGGGCATTGTCCAGTCCGTTACAACTATAGGAAAAAATTTTTCTTTAAAAAGTTCCAACGCCTTACGCCCGTCCTCAACAGGTACGACTTCATACCCCGCATTGACGAGTATTTTTGTTAGAAGCAGCCGGGATACGGCGTTGTCTTCAACCAGCAATATGGGAAATCGGCAGTTCATTTGCTGTTTCCTTTTGCTAATTAAGTTTTGCAAGCTTCTGCGACAGCGTCCATTTTTTTCTTCAGATCCTGAACGGATTCGCCAATCCCGTCAAGACAATCGGTTTTGACTTTTTCCTCAATTTTTTTTGCCGACTTGTAAAATTCCGCAAGCCCCATGTTGCCGGAGGCGCCTTTAATCGAGTGAATTGCCTCGGCAGCACACTTTGCATCTCCCGCCCCAAGGGCGGACGTCAGTTTGTCTATGTCCGATGTCCCTGTTTCAATGAAAAGTTCAATCAATTCCACATATTCATCTTTGTCCAAACCTAAATTGCCGGCTAATTTTTCAAAATTCATTCGGCCCCCTTGTTTATAATCCATTTTTTAATCATATCAAAGACAATCTCTCTTTTGATCGGTTTCGTCACATAGTCATCCATGCCCGCATCTATACAAATTTCCCTGTCACCCTTCATCGCATTAGCCGTCATGGCGACAATCGGAATCCTATTTTCAGACATCGGATCGTCCTTTACCGGTTCCGAGCCATTTGCGCGAATCCTTTTGGTAGCCTCCAGCCCATCTATTTCAGGCATCTGAATGTCCATAAAAATCAAATCAAAATCTTTTGGAGACTTCATGTATTTTTCAACGGCTTCTTTGCCGTTTTCGGCCACCTCTACCTGATATCCGGCCTTGGTCAGCATTATTTTTGCCAGCTTCTGGTTTACCGGATTATCTTCGGCTAAAAGGATGCGCACGGAATGTTTCATCTCCTCTTGCACTGAATGCCGGGTTGCAATCGGATCTTTTTCCGGTTGAGCAGAAGTTAGAGAGCTGATACCTGAAGTGTTCAAACCATCTTTTTGCTTTGCCTTTGAGTCATCAGTTTTGCCTCTCTCTTTTTCCCCCACAAATTTATCCAGCATTTGATACAGTCTTTCCCTGCGGACCGGTTTTGCCAAAAAACCGTCAAAACCGGCCTCTTGACATTTTTTGGCATTCATAACCGAAGAAAACGCAATCAAAGAAATGCTGTTAATGTCTGACTTTAACCCCCTGATATGTCTTGCCAGATCATAGCCGCTCATGCCGGGCATCTGAATATCGGAAACACAAATATCAAACGGACTTTTAATATCTTTAGCCTTTTGCAAAGCCGGCACTACTTGCTTTGCATCAAAAAAAGCTGTTACACGCATCCCGACTGATTCTAGAATCTGTGTTAACAGCTTTATATTGGTCCGGTTATCATCTACTATAAGAATTTTTTTGTTCTCAAGCGACATATGTATAAATTTTTTGACTTCCTTATTCTCAACTTTTTTAAGCCATGCGGTAAAGTGGAAGGTGCTCCCCATGCCGACTTTACTTTCCGCCCATACATCGCCGCCCATAAGATTCGATATCTGCTTGCATATGGACAATCCTAAACCTGTGCCGCCATATTCTCTTGTGCTGGAAACATCGCTCTGTTGAAACGCGGCAAAAATAACCGACAGTTTGTCTTGCGGAATTCCTATGCCGGTATCCTTGATTTTAACATGAATTTTTATCCTGTCGTTATCTTCATCCTCGATATCAACAAAAAGTTCAATCTCTCCTTCTTTGGTAAATTTCGTAGAATTACCCATTAAATTGATCAGAACCTGCCTGAAACGCGTCGGATCACCTTTTACATGTGAAGGAACATTATCCTCGACATGGCAGATAATCTCGACCGAATCTGATTTTATCTTGGGACGGATCAATTCACAAACATCATAACAAAGCAGTTCCGGATCAAAGTCCATCTCCTCAAATTCAAGCTCTCCAGCTTCTACTTTGGAAAAATCAAGGATATCGTTAAGCAAGGAGAGTAAAGCCTCCCCGCTCCTTTTAACGATTTTTACATATTCGCTCTGTTCTTCATCCAGATCGGTGTCAAACAGCATGTCGGCAAAACCTATGATACCGTTCATCGGCGTGCGGATTTCATGGCTCATGTTGGCAAGAAACCGGCTTTTGGCGATAGAGGCCATCTCGGCTTCCACTGCCATCTCGTTGGCTCTGCCGATCGCCTGTTCAAGGTCTTCATTGAGATCCGACAGCTCCCGGTTTGCCGCTTCGGCTTCGATTTTGGCTTTCTTCATCGCCGTTTCGGCCGCCTTTTGCGCGCTCAAATCTATAATGATCCCTCGAATCCCTGTAATTACGTTTTTACAGGTAATAGGACTAAAATATACCATAACAGGAAAAATGACGCCGTCTTTTTTTAGCCCTTTATATTCAACCTGCTCTATAGTTTTCCCGCTCAACACGCTCTTTAAATCGTTCTCTGTTCTCTTTCGATCACCAGGAACAACTAATTGCAGAGAGCTTAATTTTTTTTCAATATCATCTTCAACAATGCGAAAAGAAACAGCTCCGCTCTGGTTAAAAAAAGAGATATTCAATTCTTCATCGATTTCAAAAACAGGCTGGGGCAACTGATCTGCCAAATCTTCAAATCTTTGTTCGCTATTCCGTATCGATTGCTCCATCTGCCTGTTTTCCACAGTCTCTTGCGACAGCTTATGGTGGAAAACATTCAGGTCGTAGTCAAATTTTTCATACACTGCTCTAGCCCCTCCTTTTTTTTGCAGGAACACCGATTTTTATAAATCTATCTTCCGCGGTGTTATGTATTTTTAATATCGGCATTTTGGCCGGATTCTTTAGGAATATTATTGCCGTTTTTGAAAAGAGCTCACATCGAATCCTATTCGCGCAACTAAGAGTGGTTATTCCATTTTACAATACATTTCTACTTGACACAGCCTTTTCTTTACTAAATATAAATATATTGCATGCCATTAAGATAACTGAGGGTAACTCAATACAAGAATATTACTTATGATTGTTATTGAATCGTCAGGCATTACGGACGTTGGCAAGAAAAGGAAAGGCAACGAAGATGCGTTCTTTTTAGATGACAGAGCAAAGCTCTATATAGTGGCTGACGGCATGGGTGGGCACCGGGCAGGAGAAGTCGCCAGCAATCTGGTTGTGGAAAACATTAAAAGCCACATGTGCCAGATGGATTGCCTTGACATGGAAAAAAATGCAGAAAAAAATACGACCGGTTACAATAAATCCTTTTCCGTGGCGGCAAACCGTCTGCTTGCCGCCATTTGCATGTCCAACAAAAATGTTTACGAGGCCTCGCAGAGCAACAAATCTTATCGCGGAATGGGCTCTACCGTGTCGGCAGTCTATTTCTCCGGCAACACTCTTATAGCGGCCAATGTGGGAGACAGCCCCATTTATCTGGTTCACGCCGGAAACATAGAAACCTTATCAGTGCCCCACACCGTCCTGGCCGAGCAGGCGGCTATCAGCCCGGACCATACAACACAGCTTGGCAACGAATTTAAGCATATGCTTACCAGAGCCGTGGGCATAGAAAAAAGAGTTAAGGCTGATATATGTGAGGTTCAATGTTTTAAGGGAGATATGCTGGTTATTAGTTCCGACGGTTTAAGCGACAAAGTTTCTCCGGAAGAAATCCTGGGTGCAGTCCTCAGCCGGCCGCCTGTCAAAGCCTGCCGGTCGCTTGTTGACATGGCAAACCAGCGCGGGGGAGACGACAATATAACCGTTATTGTTCTTAAAGTAAAAATGGTATATGGAAAAAACAGCATTATAAACCTATTCTCGCGTATTGCGAACAGATTGTCCAACCCTTTATTCTTTACCCGTAAAAATATCATTCCTGAAAAAAAATCTTGACAAATAAAAAATTGTTTTATATATTATTTCAAATTTTCAGATGACGATAAAAAATGAAAATACTAAAAAGATACGATCAAGATTTTAAATACTGGTGGTGGCAGCCGATGATTATTGGGTATGCCACATGGACTTTTTACGTCAAAAAAATTTAATTAAAATGCGATATAAAGACTGTGGGCTGCTCTGAAAAGCTCACGGTTTTTTTTTAGAATGGCCGTGAAACTTTTCACGGCCATTTTTGGTTTTATCTATTATAATTACAATATTGATGCAAAGGTAATTAAGATATGCTTCTTCAACAATTTCCGGACAAAAATCAATTTCGCAGGCTTGCAGAGCAAAGTAATGTGATACCGGTTTGTGTGGAAATACTTGCAGACACTGAAACCCCGGTTTCACTTCTTAAAAAAATTTATAAAAATAAAAAAGAAGTCTTTCTTTTCGAAAGTGTGGAAGGGGGAGAAAGATGGGGAAGGTACAGTTTTATGGGCGCCTCTGCGCGCAGTCATGTCCGGGTATTTACCCGGCATGTGGAAATAAAGGAAAACGGTTCTGTTAAGCAGATCCCTCATAACGGAAAACCACTTTCCGTCTTAAGAGATTTGATGAGCCGGTACAAGCCTGCTCAAATGCCCAGGCTTCCAAGATTCTGGGGAGGGCTGGTCGGGTATTTAACTTATGAAATGGTCTCCTTTTTCGAATCGATCCCGAATTTGTTGCCTGAAGACAAACCGATAGCACATTTTATCATACCTGATGAAGTTCTTATATTTGATAATGTGAAAAATACTTTGACAGTGGTTGTCATCTCTTTTCCGGATAAAAAACAGGATGCGGACCAGGCTTACCGATCCGCTATAGAACGTATCGAGTCTCTATTGCAGAGACTAAACCTTCCTTTGCGCGAGACAAAAAACAGACCGGCAATTCAGACAGAATACATGCTAAAGGCACAGTTGGAACCTGATACTTACCGATCCATGGTAAAAACGGTAAAAAAATATATATATGAAGGTGAAATTATCCAGTCGGTCATTTCCCAGCCGTTTGTCTGTGACCACCCACCTGATTTGTGGTCTCTTTACCGTGCCCAGCGTTATATCAATCCTTCTCCATATCTTTTCTTTTTACATTTAAACGACACGGCGCTGGTGGGATCATCGCCTGAAGTCATGGTCCGGCTGGAAAACAGAATCGCCACACTGCGGCCGATTGCCGGAACCCGCCCCAGGGGAAAAAATGAGCAGGAAGACAGGTTTTTGGCAAACGAACTTCTCAATGATGAAAAAGAGCGGGCAGAACATCTTATGCTGGTAGATCTGGGCAGAAACGATCTTGGACGCGTAGCGGAAACAGGAACGGTTCAGGTAACCGATCTGATGATTGTAGAACGCTACTCCCACGTCATGCATCTTGTTTCCAATATCTGCTGTGACCTGCAACCCGAATACGATGCCTGGGATCTTCTTTCCGCCACCTTTCCTGCAGGAACGTTATCCGGGGCTCCAAAAGTGCGAGCCATGGAGATCATCGCTGAAATGGAAAAAGAACCGAGAGGACCCTATGGTGGCGCTGTCGGATATATTTCATTTGATGGAAATATGGATATGGCCATTACAATCAGGACTGCCATTATCGAAAACGGCCGATTAACGGTTCGAGCCGGAGCCGGGATCGTGGCCGATTCCGATCCTGAACGCGAACGGGTAGAAACGGTCAACAAAGCCATGTCGATACAAAAGGCACTGGAACTTCTATAAGAAAACCGTCTCACGGGAGAAAAGAAAAAAATGATTGTTATGATTGACAATTATGACTCATTCACCTACAACCTTGTGCAATATCTCAAGCAGCTCGGCGCTATGGTCAAGGTAGTCAGAAACGATGCGGTCTCTGTTTCAGAGATCAGCTCCTGGAATCCTTCAGGAATCGTTATTTCACCCGGCCCGGGCAGGCCGGAATCAGCCGGCATTTCTTTAGAAGTGATAAAACACTTTTCAGGACAGGTTCCGATTCTGGGCGTATGTTTAGGGCATCAGGCAATCGCTGTTGCTTTTGGAGGAAAAATAGTCTCCGCCAAAAAGCTAATGCATGGAAAGACCTCAATGATAAGCACGGACGGCAAGTCATTATACCAGGGTATTAACAAACCGTTTAAGGCGATGCGTTATCATTCGCTTGCCGTTTTAGAAAAAAATCTTCCCCAATGCTTTGAAATAAGTTCGGAAACAGACGACGGAGAAATCATGGGCATACGGCATCTTAAACATCCCACAGAGGGGATACAGTTTCACCCGGAATCTATCATGACGCCTGTAGGAAAACGGCTGCTTAGAAATTTTTTAAACATAACAGGTTGCAAACAGGCGGAGAAATAGATCATGTTTCTGGAAAATCTTAATAAAATCGTCAGGAAAAAAGATTTGAGCGAATCACAAATGTCTCAAATGATCGACGAAATTTTTTCAGGCAATGTTACGGATATACAGATAGGTGCTTTCATGGCAGCGCTTGCAACCAAAGGAGAAACCTTTGAAGAACTGGCCGGCGCAGCCCGATCCATGCGTCGCAAGGCCATACGCATCCAGGTATCGTCTCCTGTTGTTGTGGATACTTGCGGAACCGGCGGCAGCGGCGCCGACACATTCAATATTTCAACTACCACAGCCTTTGTTGTCGCAGGTTGCAAAGTTACAGTCGCAAAACATGGGAACCGTTCCGTTTCCAGCAGGTGCGGCAGCGCAGATCTTTTAGAATCACTGGGCGTCAACCTGAACACGGTTCCGGAACTGGTGGAAGAAGCTATCGAGGAGATAGGGATAGGTTTTCTTTTTGCCCCTCTTTTTCACGGCGCAATGAAATATGCGGCCAAAGCAAGATCCGAAACCGGTCTTCGGAGCATTTTCAACATGATAGGGCCGCTTACAAACCCTGCCGCGGCAAATTGCCAGTTAATCGGTGTATATGCTCTTGAATTAACGGAAATGTTTGCAAATGCTCTGCGCCTTTTAGGATCAAAACACGCATTTGTAGTCCATGGTCATGACGGGCTGGACGAAATCTCAATCTGTGCGCCCACCCGCGTCTGTGAACTAAAAGATGATGTAATCCGCACCTTTGATATAACACCGGAACAGTTTTTCGGAAAACCTGCCGATCCTGATGATATTTCAGGCGGAACCCCTCGGGAAAACGCAGACATAACCCGCAGCATCCTAAACGGAGAAAAAAGCCCAAAACGTGATATTGTACTGATAAATGCTTCTGCAGCGCTTGTTACAGCGGGAAAAGCAAATAACCTTCAGGAAGGGATAAAGATCGCGGAGGCTTCCATCGATGAAGGAAGGGCATCTGAAAAGCTCAAATTGCTTGTTCAATTTACACAGGAAAACGGATAAGGAAAAACCGGTATAATGGCAAAGGATTTTTTGACCAAAATCGTTGAGCATAAAAAAGAAGAGGTTGCGGCAGCTAAAAAACGTTTGCCTGAAACAAGGTTGCGCGAGCAAGTAGATGTAAAACAAACAAGGCGTCCGTTTATAAATAAACTTATCAAGCCCGGGCCTTTTGGGGTAAATATTATCGCTGAGATTAAAAGGGCTTCACCGTCCAAAGGCGTCATCTGCCGGGATCTTGATCCGGCGGTTTATGCTTTAAAATATGAACAGGGAAAAGCCGCGGCGCTCTCTGTTTTAACGGATCAACCTTTTTTTCAGGGAAGCATCAATGACTTGAAAACAGCAAGAGAAGTCACTGCCCTGCCGGTGCTTCGAAAAGACTTTTTGATCTCTTCTTATCAAATCTATGAATCAAGGGTTATCGGGGCTGACGCTGTTCTTTTGATCGTCCGCATCCTTTCTCGCCGGCAATTGCGTGACTACTTGCATCTTTGCGATGAAATCAATATCGATGCCCTTGTTGAAATACATTCGGAAAAGGATATTGAAACGGCCGTGTGGGCCGGCGCCGAACTTATAGGGATCAACAATCGGAATCTTAGCACATTTGAAACCGATATCAAAACGGCCGCACGCATGGCATCTTTGCTTGAACCTTGCCAGACGGCTGTTGCGGCAAGCGGAATCAAAACACGCGACGACATAGAAAGACTGCAAGATTCTGGAATCTGGAACTTTCTCATAGGGGAAAGTATTGTCCGGGCTAAAAACCCGACAAGTTTTCTTAATTCCCTGATAGGATTTTGATGATACCGGTATAAAGCCCGATTTTAAAAGCTTGATTTTAAAAAAACAGGCAAAAATAAATGCAAACCGACAAAAACACGCAAAACACTTCGGGCCGCAGGCCCTGCGTCCCCCAGATTAAGGTCTGCGGTTTAACAGATATTAAAGAGGCGACAGGATGCGCTAAGCTTGGAGCCGGCGCCATCGGGTTTGTTTTTTATCCAAAGAGTCCAAGACATATATCAGAAGACAAGGCAAAAGAGATTGTCCTTTCACTGCCGGATAACGTCAAGAAAGTCGGAGTCTTTGTGGACGAAACATTTTCATCTATCATGGAAAAAGTAAACTATTGTCATCTTGACGCGGTCCAGTTGCATGGCCAGGAATCTCCCCTGCTTGTTGGCCGTCTTCGCAAAGAGAACCTGTTGGTTATAAAGGCCCTGTTTGACGGAAGAAAACCTGCTTTAACAGATACTTTGACATATAAGGCATCTGCATTTCTGGTGGAATGCGGAAAAGGGACGCTGCCAGGCGGAAACGCTCTTGCATGGAATTGGGAAAAAGCAAGCGGTTTCGGCAAAAAAAACCCCTTTATCCTGGCAGGCGGGCTTTCACCTGAAAATGTTTTACGCGCCGTCACCGCAACTCTTCCGGATGCGGTAGATGTCAGCTCCGGCGTAGAGTCAAGCCCGGGCCGAAAAGATCTTGACAAGGTAAAATCATTTGTGGACGCCGTCTTTGAGTGTGCCGCCAAGATACAAACAGGCAAGAAGAAAATGAGGAGAATTTTTTAATGAACAACAATTTAATAAAACCGGATCGTATAAAACCAGATCGTATAAAACCAGGCCAACCGGATTCAAAAGGCCATTTTGGCCCTTACGGAGGCCGTTATGCGGCTGAAACTCTCATGCCGGCTTTACTGGAACTTGAAGCGGCATATAATAAAATTGTGCCTGATCCTGTGTTTCAAAAAGAGCTTAACGATCTTCTTTGTCATTATGTCGGCCGCCCCACACCACTTTTTTATGCAAAAAGGTTAAGTGAACATTTAGGCGGAGCGGCTGTTTACCTCAAAAGAGAAGACCTGGCTCATACCGGAGCACATAAAATCAACAACACCATCGGCCAGGCGCTTCTGGCCCGCTGGATGAAAAAAAAGAAGGTCATTGCCGAAACCGGCGCGGGTCAGCATGGAGTCGCCACGGCAACTGCCGCAGCTCTTTTCGGCATGGAATGCCGCATATTTATGGGAACCGAAGATATCCAGCGCCAGTCTGCCAACGTTCAAAGGATGAAACTTTTAGGCGCAAAAGTAATTCCGGTAACTTCCGGGACATGCACCCTTAAAGACGCAATGAACGAAGCCATGAGATTCTGGGTAGGCGCTGTACGGGATACTTTTTATGTGATCGGATCCGTAGCAGGCCCACATCCTTACCCGGCCATGGTTCGTGATTTCCAAAAAATAATCGGAATTGAAACCCGCAAACAGATCATAGAACAGACAGGGCGTCTTCCCGATATGCTGATTGCCTGTGTCGGCGGCGGAAGTAATGCCCTGGGTATTTTTTACGACTTTATGGATGATCCCATAAAAATGGTAGGGGTCGAAGCAGCCGGAACAGGGATTAAAAGCGGTAAGCACGCTGCGACCCTTGGCGAGGGTTCAGTGGGCGTGCTGCATGGTTCAAAATCATATGTCTTACAGGACAAAGACGGACAGATCAATGAGGCTCACTCGATTTCAGCAGGACTCGATTATCCGGGCGTTGGGCCTGAACATTCATTATTAAAAGATAGCGGAAGAGCAAATTACGTTTCAATAGACGACAAACAGGCTTTGGAAGCATTTTATGCCTTATGCACGCTTGAAGGGATTATTCCCGCCCTGGAAAGTTCACACGCTGTTGCATATGCGATGCAGGAAGCGCCGCATTGTTCTAAAAACTATATTATTGTAGTCAACCTTTCAGGAAGAGGAGATAAGGATCTTGGGATTGTATCATCAAATCTGGAACAGGGAGTTTAAACGATTATGAATCGAATTGATAAAACTTTTAAGGATCTAAAACAAAAAAAAGAAAAAGCCCTGGTGGGATTTGTAACCGCAGGCGACCCTAACATTGCCGACTCATTGGATCTAATCATAAAAATGTGCAAAGCCGGCCTGGACGTTTTGGAACTCGGCGTCCCTTTTTCCGATCCCACGGCAGACGGGCCTGTGATTCAACGTTCTTCCACAAGGGCTCTTTGCAATGGTGTAAACTTGTCGACTGTTTTTGAAATGACTAAAAGTATCAGAGAAAAGACTTCTATTCCGATTATACTTTTCAGTTACTACAACCCTGTCCATGCTTACGGAGCCGAAGAGTTTTATCATAAATCGATAGCCGCAGGCGCGGACGGCATACTTATTGTTGATCTTCCGCCTGAAGAATCAGATGAGCTTACATCCTGCTGGCCGTTAGATGATCTTGCTCTGATACGTCTGCTTGCGCCAACAACTCCTTTGGACAGGATGGCAAAAATTTCAGAGTCTGCATCCGGTTTTCTCTATCTGGTTTCCAAAACAGGGGTTACCGGAAGTGACGGGCTTGACACAAAAGAGATCGGCATTAAAACAAAGGAACTCAGATCCGTAACAGGGCTCCCTATATGTGTTGGTTTCGGAGTATCAACAGTCGAGGACGTGTCTGCCGTGGCTTCAGTTGCAGACGGAGTGGTAATCGGAAGCGCTTTTGAGCGTATTATAGAAGAAAATCTGGACAATCCTGACCTGGCTGTGATTCTTGCAAAAAAAACAGGTGAGTTTAAAAAGGCGACGAAAATAAATTAGGGACTGTTTTATAACATCTTTTACGGCCTTACCCCCCGCACTGTTCCGCAATCTCTCGAGTTTTTTTGCTCTTTATGCAGGGCGGTTTCCTTTTTTGATGTTACAACATCAACCACTTTGCTCCAGCCTTGTGAATAGCTTGGATAATTTTCAGATGTCCAGTACCATCTGGTCTCGATTGTCGGAAAAAACGGCTCGGTTTTATAAATCTTTTTCAGCTCACTTACGGTAGGCAGCCGCCAGTCTGAGTATCCTCCGATTTTCAAACCGGTTACGTATGAAATGGCTGATTTGTAGTCTAAGCATTCTTCAAGATCAGAGTAAGAATCCAGCATGCACCACATCAAACCGGTCTTAGTGTCTTTAAGTACCCCTTCTTTTTTTTCTACAAACCGCCCGCCTGTTTCTTTGAGAAGCACCCGTATTTTCTCTTTTGTCTTTTTTATCGCGGCCAACTTTTTCTGTCCAGACAATTTGTCCAGTTCTTTCCGGATATCATTCTTAAGAGCTGAATCCTGGTAAGCGTCCAGAAAATCCGAATATATCTGTTTTGCAGCCTGATAATCGGCGCCCTGGGCTTCTGCTTGAGTTTTCAAACTGAGAAAAATCCTCTGGTCCCGGATTTTGCTTTGAAAAATATTGCGTTTATCATTAAATTCACGCGTTTTTTTATTGTCAGGATAAATACCAATAAATTTATCACAAAGCAGAACACACTTTTCCCAGTTTTTCTGTTCCTCACAAACGCTCATTGCTTTCACAAGAAAATCGTAAAAAGCCTCGCTCATATCAGAAATTATGGTTTTTACCCCGCCGGCATGCTTCCCTTCCGGATGTTTCTTTAAGTATTTAACGTATAATCGTATAGTTTCATCAATACTGTATGCAGCGTCCTGAATCTGATTATTTAATTTTTCATAATCCCTGTCATCAATAAGCCCTGAAACCTCGGCTATCTTTTGATTAATCTTGTCAGCATAAATGCCGGTGGGATATTTTTCAAGGATCCGCGCACAAATGTCCGCCGCTTTTTCATAATTATTATTTTTTATCAGGTTTTCCACTCTATCTATTGCCGTCCTGAAATCACGTTTTTTGATAATATTTTGAATTTCCGTTATTTTTTTTTCCGCATTTAAAGCATAAGGGCTTTGCCTGTGAGAATTAACAAAATTTCTAATAATTATCAGCTTTTCATCAATGTCTTGTTGATTTTCCACTCTTAGCAACACGGCCTGATATTCATTTTTTGGACGTCTATACTTTATAAACCAGACAACGGTCCCCGTGATAAGTACAAGAATAATAACAGCCGCTGCAACCGCTGCAAACAAAACTTTCCTGCTCCCGGTTTTTTTTCTTTTACCCGACTCGACAACCCATTTCTTTTTACGGCAGTAATCTTTAATATAGGCGCTTGCCTCTTCATGATCCATGCCGAATTCAATCGCTGTTTTTATAAGAATTTCAAAAGATTCAGCCTGAATTTTTCCATCCATCCCAGCGACATCAATATCGGAATTAAGCCCTGCAAGGCGAGATCTGGCAATGCCGGCATCATATGCGCTTCGTTTCTCATTTGTCTTGAAAACCGACATGCAATGGCCGATCAGCACTTCACCGGCAGTAACCACAGCGTCTTTCTTCGCGATTTTCAAAATCTTCTCTCTTTTCTCTGCTGCTCTCTTTTGAAGGTCTTCTATGCTCGAACCGGCTGACACCCCAAGAAATTCATAAAGGGATGACTTGTCGATAATTTTCAGGTTGTCATTAATAACCTTCTCAACTGATTTATCAAGCCGCCTGGGGCTACCTGTTTTTATTTTACCTCCCTTTTTAATAGGACACTTTACCCGTTTGCGGATATCTTTTTCACCGATACCATGCATTTTTGCCAGCCTTGAGATCTCCTCCTCGGTAATATATCCCTTGCTCATGCGGATATCGAGATGCTTGTCAAGTTTGGCCAGCTTTTCCTTTT
>JAUVKB010000108.1 GCA_030596405.1 Deltaproteobacteria bacterium | reverse complement strand
GCATCAACAGTCTTCAAAACCCTTACAACCTGCCCCTTTGCATTTACCTCAACCTGGCGTCCACCACTTTTTCCGCATAAAAACTGCTTACATGTCTATTCTACCCCGCATTTACCTATAAAGTCCCCTCCTATGCATTCCGGATACCTTCCGGACTTAAGCTCATCAGAACTGATTTCACTTAAATACCCTAATAAATGCGCAGCGCTTTGTTTGTATATGTAGTGTCTTCGCGGCGTTACTTTGACGACAATACCGGAAAGATCAAATTTGTGAGCTTCAACAGCAGCCAATGCGTCCCGTCCAATATCCTTTTTCAACAAAACCGGCTTATAAGACGAAATGCCTTTGCCTTTTTTAACCTTGCGCATCAGGTCTTCCGGAGGAATTTTTATGTATTGAGACAGTCTCTCTATGGTAAGCTCAATCGGCTTGGCATCTTTTAAAATAATACTCAAGTCAAATGAGGGACGATTATCCACTAGCAATTCTTCATTCCTGTCAAAAATCAACCCTCGTGGCGGGTCTATAGCTTGAAGCCGGATACAGTTATTAATAGAAAGTCGTCTAAGGTCGTGTCCCTCAATTATTTGAAGATAAAACAGACGGACGCCGATTATGACAAAAGCGACTGCAACATAAAATATAATGACGGTTAGACGTTGTTTATACCAATCGCTGTCAGCGGTTTTCAGGTATTTACTTAAAACTTCCATAAATAACTTTATTGGCCGTTATCCCCGGCAATTAGCCCCTTGAATTTATTCCACCCATTATGCATCTTACTGAAAAACATCAGAAAAAACGGCCCCGTCAATATTGCCCATAAAACTTGTACTGAAACAGTCCTTATACTAAAAGCTTCTGAAAACTGCGAATCCGTCTCTAATATTACAGCCACTCCAAAAAGTATTAAATTTTCCATCAATACACCGGAAGCAACAATAAATAATAAAAAAAAACGATTATTTATATACAACAATTTAATGGCCGCCTTTATCCACAGAAACAACCAGAAATAACTCATTATATAAAAGCAGAATGGCCCTCCTGAAATGTTGTCCATTACAAGTCCAAAAAAGAGTATTACGGGTATACTTTCACGGGCGGGACGATAGAGAGCAAGGTATATGATAAACATGGAAAGCAGATCGTAACAACTGGCAAATATTGAAATATAAGGTATAATTGTCGTTTGAAAGATTATCAGACAAAGACAGATACCGGCATAAAAGCAATAGGTCATTGCTTGCTCACAAATTCATGCTTTGGGGAATTTAATATAACCAAAACCTCTTCAAGCTTTTCAAAATCTACATAAGGTGTAACGGTTATTTTCTGAAACATACCGGAATTACGCTTAATGACCCCTGAAATACGACCAATACGGAGCCCCTTTGGGAAAACACCATCCAATCCGGATGTAACAACCGCCCCTCCTACGCTTAAATCATGCTTGCGCAAAACATATTTAAAAAGGCACCGGCCTGTTGATTCACCCGTAACAACCCCACGTGCCCTATTGCCCTGCACCAAGGCATCCACAGCGCTGTTCCGGTCAATAATAAGCAGTACCTTGGAATAATGGTTTGAAACATCAATAACCTGTCCTGCAATACCTTCAGCCACCACCACGGGGAAACTCTTTTTCACTCCGTCTGCCCGGCCCTTATCGATAATTATGGTTTTAAACCAGAGAGCAGGGTCTTTGCCTATTACTTCAGCAGCAACAATTTGGTTGGCAATGCTTTTGCGAAAGTTCAGCAAATTACGCAGCCGTAAATTAGAAAGCTCTATTTCAACGCACCGGTTATTCTTTTCAATGGCACAACTTAGCGCTCTCCTTAAATTTTCAGCCTCTTTTGCCGCAGAAACAAGAAAAAAATAGTGGCGCCACATATCTCTTACAAAACAGATTGAATGGGTAACAATATTCTGAAAAGGAGCAACAATAGAAATACCGATCCGCTCGGCGCCATATAAAGAAAATTGGCGTCTATTAGAAACAAAAAGGATAATTATATTGATAACAACCAGAAATAGAATGCCAACAATCACGACATTTTTTTTGGGGAACATAAAAACTATGCAATGACAACCTGTTTGAGGATTTCAATACTGTCAAGAGTCTTTCCGGAACCAAGAGCTACTGTTGATAATGGTTCATCAGCCACTGTTATCGGAAGACTGCATTGCTCACCGAGAAGCTTGTCTAAATTTTTTAACAGAGCGCCACCCCCTGTTAATACGATGCCCTTGTCAACAATATCCGCAGCCAACTCCGGTGGCGTTTGTTCCAGGGCGATCTTTACGGTTTCCACGATAGTATCTATCTGTTCGGAAATTGCGACCCGTATCTCTTCAGAATCTATAGAAAGGATCTTGGGGATTCCAGACACAAGGTCTCTTCCCTTAACTTCCAATATCTCCAAATTCTCCGGATCAGGGTATGCATTTCCGATAGTAGTTTTAATAATTTCAGCAGTCCTCTCGCCGATTAACAGGTTGTATTTTCTCTTAATATACTGCATTATTGCAGCATCCATCTTATCACCGGCAACCCGGACAGATCGGCTATAAACAATTCCCGCCAAAGAGATTACCGCGACTTCTGTTGTGCCGCCCCCGATATCAACCACCATGTTACATACCGGCTCAGTAATAGGAAGACCCGCGCCGATTGCGGCAGCCATGGGTTCTTCAATCAAAAATACCTCGCGAGCCCCGGCGGATTCAGCAGACTCCCTCACTGCCCGTTTTTCAACCTGGGTAATCCCTGATGGAACCGCAATCACAATTCTAGGTCTGACGAACGTACGGCGATTGTGCACCTTGTAAATAAAATGCCGGAGCATTGCCTCTGTAACTTCAAAATCAGCGATAACGCCATCACACATAGGGCGGATAGCCACTATATTTCCGGGAGTCCTTCCCAACATGTTTTTGGCCTCAAGGCCAACGGCCAACACTCTGTTTTTAATCCTATTATCAGTGCGTACTGCGACAACCGACGGTTCACTCAAGACGATCCCTTTGTTTTTAACGTACACGAGCGTATTCGCAGTGCCAAGATCTATAGCAAGATCATTCGAAAATACACCAAGAATTGTATCTAAAAATAGACTCATGACCCCCCATCTTTGCACGACTGCGTGCATATTTTTCAGAAATAAAAAATTAAAAGAATTGTTAACAAAAATAACTTGTTATTACAAGACTAAATTGCAGTCAATATATTGACACAAAAGAGAGTGCTCAGGCAATCGCTTCCGGTCTATTCATTTTAACAATTAAATCATACTTGGTACTAAATTATTTGTCAATAATTGTGAGATTAGGAGAGAAAAATCTCCACCACTGTTACTAAACCGGAATTCCGTTTCTTTCAAGTAAAGATAGAAATAAAGATTTCTACATCGCATTAAATTTTTATGGACATTTAAGATGATTTTCAGTATTAATTATATTTATGCGCCTGTAGCTCAGCTGGATAGAGCAACGGACTTCTAATCCGTAGGCCGCAGGTTCGAATCCTGCCAGGCGTACCAAAATATAAGGTATAGGGCAATCAAGGGGTTTAGTCGTTAGGAGAAAATTATGGCAAAACGTGTGATAATAGTTGGAGCTGTGGCATTGGGGCCCAAGGCGGCCTGCCGGATTAAACGGCTTGATCCGTCTGCTGATGTAACAATAATCGACAAGGACAATCTTATTTCCTACGGCGGCTGCGGCATACCATACTATGTTGGAGGAGACGTCGGGGAGATTGAAGGGCTGTGCTCGACAAGCGCTCATGTATTAAGAGATCAAAAATTTTTTCAGAATGCTAAAGGGGTTGAAGTTCGAACCCAAACCGAGGCTCTTTCCATAAACCGCATGGCCAAGAAACTTAAGGTGCGCAACATTACTGATGGACATGAAGAAGACCTGGAATATGATAGTCTGGTTTTAGCAACCGGAGCAACGCCTGTATGCCCTCCCTTGCCGGGCATTGACCTGCCTGGAGTATCTGTCGTGGCAAACCTGCACCATGCCAAACTTATTAAAGAGATGGTATCCCGGGGAGAAGTGGAAAACGCCGTGGTCATAGGCGGAGGCGCTATCGGGATAGAAATGGCCGAGGCCTTAAACGACTTGTGGGGCATTGAAACAACATTGGTCGAAATGATGGATCAACTGGTTCCAACAGCCTTTGGCAAAGAATTTGCGCTTTTAATAAAAAATCACATGGAAGAAAAAGGCATCCGTGTTCTTGTATCTGAAAAAGTAACCAAAATTTTGGGAGACAAGAAAAGCGGTGTTACGGCTGTAAAAACGTCATCCTCCGATATCCCATGCGACCTGGTTGTCCTCTCAATGGGGGTAAGGCCGAATACACAACTGGCCAGCGATGCAGGTCTGGCTCTCGGAGGTTTTGGCGGCATCCTTGTTGATCACGGCATGAAAACTTCCGACCCTTATATTTATGCCGGCGGAGATTGTGTGGAAATACCGCATCTGGTCAGCGGAAGGAGCGTTCTTTTGCCACTGGGATCTTTGGCAAACCGCCAGGGAAGAGTAATAGGCACCAATATATGCGGCGGATGTGAACGTTTCAAAGGAGCGGTCGGTTCTTTTTGCCTTAAGGTCTTTGATTTGGGAGTCGCAAAAGCTGGGCTTACACTCCAGCAGGCAAAAGAGGCCGGTTTTGATCCGGTTCATGCCGTTGTGGTACAATCAGACCGGGCCCATTTTTTTCCGACCCAGCAGCTTATGTATATGAAATTAATAGCTGACCGGAACACAAGAAGAGTCCTTGGGATCGAAGCTCTCGGCGCCGGTGGTGATGCTGTAAAAGCAAGGGTTGATGCAGTAGCCGCCATTCTTCCTTACAAGGCTGATATAAGTGATGTTTCCAACCTTGAAGTAGCTTATGCGCCGCCTTTTGCTTCAGCAATGGACATTGTTAACAATGCGGCTAATACACTGGAAAATATTATGGAAGGCCGCAATAAACCGGTAGATACCATTGATTTTCTATCTGATTTTAAAAACAACAAGACCAGAGTCTTAGATGTGCGAAGCGCTGTCCAGTCAGGTCCCTTTATAAAAAAGTATGGGGAACAATGGCTGAATATACCCCAGGAAGATCTGGCATTAAATATGGAAAAGGTGCCCCGTGATGAACCGTTGCATTTAATCTGCGGTTCAGGCCCCCGTTCCTATGAAGCCCAGCTCCTTTTGCGCAAAAACGGGATCAATAATACAAAAAATATCCAGGGCGGCATAGGCATGCTTAAATTCAGTGATCCGGTTTTTGCGCCGCCCGACTAGATCCTGAGTAGATAATGACAAACCATTATATATGCCAGGTGATTTGGGGCTCATTTCTCAGAGGTATGCGGTGATATTGAAATTTCGGGTATCCTACCATCATGGCCCCGAAACCGACATGACCGTCGGGCAGACCAAGAGACTGCTGCAACGGAGGCCACAAGGTGGCTGCTGCGTTAAAAAATCCGGCCCAGCAAGTGCCCAGGCCAAATGAAACAGCTGCAAGTTCCAGATATGTCATGGCGATAGTACAGGCAGCCGGTGCTGTGCGCTCAGTTGCCGGAGCATGGGCAATAATGAGGTGGGGTGCGTTGCGACAAATAATATCAGACCCTGCTTCCCATTTGCCGATCACATGGTCCATGTGCATCTCTTTTGACATCTTAGGTTCTTCTTTTAACATGAAACGCATCCAGTCTGCGACTAGTCCGGCAAGTCTCTGAACCTCGTCACTATTATATATAACAAGCCATTTCACAGGTTGACGGTTATGACCTGACGGGGCAAACCGTGCGATGTCTATCAGGCCGGCAAGCAGTTCGCGTTTAACAGGTTGTTCTTTGTAGACCCGAATCGATCTGCGGGCACAAAGAAAGTGCCTGATCTGTTCGGGTTTTATAACTCGCTCTTTTTGTATCGGAAAACACTGCTCAGGTCTCATATTTTTATGAGTTAATGCTCCACCAGGACATACGGCCACACAATGGCCGCAGTTTACACACAGATCTTCAGCCTTGTCAGAAGGTACAGGCACGGAATTTTGACCCTTTAATTTAATAATTCCCAAAGGACAGACTGCAACACACATACCCTCTCTGCCGCACTTTTGGGGATCTACTACAAACAGGCTCATGATTCATACCTCCTTAAAAAAAATATATCCTTGCGATAATAATAATAAAATACTATTTAAAATTAAATGCCGCCCGCAATATCGAAGACTGCTGTTCACGCGTTAGTGGAAACATGGATCGATATACTTTATTATGAAAAAAAAATCAGTAAAAAAAACTGTTCCAACAAATCTGAAAAAAAAGGACACTGGCGGTCTGAAAAAAAAAGGCACTGCCGGTGTGAAAAAAAATAATAAAGCAGAAAACCGATCCTCGGGCAATGCAATTGTTAAGTTTGATCCATTACAGAGCTATCTACGGGAAATAAGCGTCTATAAGCTTCTTACCCGAGAAAAGGAAAGGGAACTCGGCATAAAAATCCAAGAAGATGGCAATATGGAAGCCGCGTATGAACTTGCAACCTCCAACCTGAGGCTCGTTGTTAAGATTGCCCTTGAATTTCAGCGTGCATGGATGCAAAACCTTTTGGACCTTATTCAGGAAGGAAACACCGGTCTTATGCAGGCTGTAAATAAATTTGATCCCTATAAAAACGTCAAGTTTTCATATTATGCGTCCTTTTGGATAAAGGCATATATTCTCAAATTCATTATGGACAACTGGCGTCTTGTAAAAATAGGGACTACCCAGGCACAGCGGAAACTCTTTTTCAAGCTGAAAAAAGAAAAACAAAAACTGATTGACCAGGGTTTTGACCCTAAACCAAAGCTGCTTTCGCAAAGGTTAGGCGTATCGGAACGTGAAATTGTCAATATGGATCAGCGACTCGATGGATGGGACGTCTCTTTAGATGCCCCATTAACGGACGATTCGGATACGGGAAGGATTGAACTCCTACGCGCTGAAGACAGATCGGCGGAGGAACAGGTGGCACAAAAAGAGATGGAATTAATTCTTCATAATAAAATCGCAGAGTTTAGAAAAAAAATAACAAAAAGAGAGCTTGAAATATTTGACCGGCGCCTTTTTTCGGACAGTCCGGTTACTCTGCAGGAAATCGGCGAAGGTTACGGAATATCAAGATAACGTGTCCGGCAGATAGAAAAAAATATAATCAAAAAAATGAGGGATTTTTTAAGTCGGGAAAT
>JAUVKB010000028.1 GCA_030596405.1 Deltaproteobacteria bacterium | reverse complement strand
TTAACTTTGTCGCGTCTCCGCGTCACGCAGACGGTATCGTGGTAACAGGACCTGTTTCAAGAAATATGAAAACTGCGGTGCTTGACACCTTTGAAGCCGTACCTGATCCCAAAGTTGTTATTGCCGTGGGAAGCTGTGCTATTTCCGGAGGACCCTTCACGGGCAGTTCTGAGATTATAGAAGGTCTGGACACTCTGATCCCGGTGGATCTTTTTATTCCTGGTTGCCCGTCGCATCCGTTAACCAATCTTCATGCATTACTGAATTATTTCAAATAAAATAATTAAAACAATACTTAAAAAACGTAGAGGAATAATAATATGGATCGGCTAAAACAACTTAATGACAGAATTGTAAGCAGAGTAAATCTGAATTTAGTTGAATTTGATTTTCATACGGATAAATTTGTTGAAGATGCCATGGATTATGAAAAAATGATGAAATTTTATGCTTTTTACGGGATCACATCCCAGCATCCAATCTATTTTCATTTCAAACATTCCAATATCGCAGGCAGTTATTTCCTGGGTAAATGTTATGTGGGACGATCTTCCATATATAAAAGTGATATAAGAGGTGACGAATTAAAAAGAAAAGGAGATATTATTCAATGTGCGAAAGAAATCCCTCTTGTTGAAGATGAAACGATAAGTATTCTTGATAGCCTTCTATATAAAACACTCGTGCACAGCAATTCTCATAACCCGGAAACACCGGAACAATTTGTAATCAGAAATACGATATCAGCTCATTATGCAAACATACACGGTTCAACCCTTGAAGGCTGCTTTATAGGGGCTTTCTCAACAGTAGATTTAATGAATCTTCATTCATGTATTATTGGAGAATTCTCATATATACAAGCTGGTGAACTTTTTTATAGAAACATTCCTCCTGGTACGGTTTGGATACGAAACCCTAATTTTAATTTTAAATACGTTTTTGACAAAAAAATAATTGATAAATATATTGGTGCAAATTCAGCCCACCAGCCCTGTGGTATTATATACAATTTTGTGGCAGAAAGAGAAAAAGAATTTGAAAGGCTCTTTGATGTTGTTGATCTCGCTCCAATAGATGCTCCGGCAACTTCAGCTGTTAACCGTTATGCAGTTGTAAAAGGTAAATCAACGATCGGTGACAATGTTCTTATTGCGCAAAGAGCTTTTTTAGAAAACGCAACAATGGGAGACGGTTCTAATGCTCAAGAAAATTCATACATCATTGATTCTCGTTTAGCCGGCCATGTTATAACCGCTCACGGCGCTAAAATAATCAATTCTGAAGTTGGTTATGAAACGTTTGTTGGTTTTAATTCATTTTTAAATGGAAAAGAAAATGGGAAAATTACCATCGGGGAGAATTGCATAATAGTACCACACACAATAATTGATTCGAATGAACCAATTAATATCCCCAGTAATTGTTTTGTATGGGGATTTATCGGCTCCATGGATGATATCAAAAACCAAAGCATTTCTTTTGATGATTTTGAAGAAACGCGTGATCTTCTAAATGTAGGGCAAATGACTTTTAGTGGTAAAACTTCTGTTTTCCTTCATGTTTTTCAAAAAAGGATTTATCAAGTATTATTATTAAACGGTGCATTATTTAAAGATAATGAAAATCGTGGTCATGCTCAGGATGATCAGGATATTTCATTCAATACACTTCAGCCTTACAGGACAGGTTCAAGCAAGGGAATTTATCCTTCAATTAGAATAAATCCATAAAGGGTATGAAAAATTTATACTCTATTGCTTAGACTTTTTATAAATATTCTACGTTCCGCCCTGAATATCAAACAAAAATCCAAGCATTTTTGTTCAGTATTTTTTTATAGGAGGCTGTCCGAGAATAGCAATTTTTTTCTCGTCCCTTACATAAAAAAATGAGGAAGCCTATGTAAAACAGATCAGTCCTGGCCTTGTTATTTAAACCTCGGTCAATAGCTATTGCCGGAGTCTCTACAGATAGGGAAAAAGGTCTTTGTGGGTTTTAATTCGTTTTTGCAGGGCAAACCGGATTGCCGTTTGACTATCGGGGAAGAAAGTATCGTAATGCCCCACACCATCATCGATCTGGAGGAACCTTTAAACATTCCTTCCAGACACCTTGTCTGGGGCTGCATCAAGAATGCAACGGATCTTAAAGAGCACAGTATATCCATTGAAACACTTTCTAATGTTAAAAGCAGTTTTTCTCTGGGCGACATGAATTTTAAAGGCAGCGGCTCCAGCTTTGTTCAAGCCTTTAAGCATCGGATTGAACATATACTGGAGGCCAACGGCGCTTACTTTGACGGAAATAAAAACAGGGGACATGCCCAAAAGGGTCAGAATATTTCTTATAATATAATACAGCCCTATTCTATCGGCCCGCTAAAGGGTTTATACCCTACAATGGATATTCATCCATAAAAAATGCAGGGGATATCGAATGGATTTCATCAAAGCCAACAAATTAAGCAATAGCAAGTTATGTTTGCAAGAATCTATTTGTCACCACCTGAGATATTCTCTTGGGAAAGAATGGAAGGACAGAAACGTTCGCGATCTGTTTTTGGCTTTAACCCTGTCGTTAAGAGAACGGTTGTTGGGAAAAATGCTTGCAACCGAGGCAAGACACCAAAAAGCGGGTGCAAAACGGCTGTATTATCTTTCCATGGAATTCCTTATAGGCCGGTCCCTGGGCAATAATATGTACAATCTGGAAATTTTTGATGTGTGTAAAGAAGCCTTGCAGGAAATGGGGGTCGACATAGAGGAGATCCGCGAGCAGGAGACCGACGCAGGACTCGGTAATGGGGGGCTGGGACGTCTGGCAGCATGTTTTATGGACTCTCTGGCCACGTTGAAAATGCCCGGCTATGGTTATGGGATTCATTACGAATACGGTCTCTTCAGGCAGGAAATTGATAACGGATATCAGAAAGAAAAACCGGATTACTGGCTGCCGAATGCAGTTCCATTGCAGATTAAGCGTGCTGATGAGGCTTGTATCATCCCGATGTACGGCCGTATCGAGCATATTACGGATCTGGCCGGACATGACAATCCCATGTGGATGGATTGGAAGGTGGTTATCGGGATACCGTACGATATACCCGTTGTAGGCTACGGTGGAGAAACCGTTAACTATTTAAGACTCTTTGCAGCGCAACCCTCATCCAAATTTGACATAGAAATTTTTAATAAAGGAGATTACCTGCGTGCGATGGAGCAGATGATTGAGTCGGAAAAGATTTCCAAAATACTTTATCCGAGTGATATGCTCGAGACGGGAAGAGAACTCCGTTTGATGCAGGAATATTTTCTGACAGCCTGTTCCCTGAAGGATATTGTCCGTCGATATCTAAAAGACCATAAAAATTTTGATCAATTTTCAGGCAAAGTCGCTATCCAGCTCAATGACACCCATCCTTCGCTGGCGGTAGTGGAACTGATGCGCATTCTGGTGGACGAAAATGAGGTTCCGTGGGAAAAGGCATGGAAAATCACACAACAAACCATGGCTTACACTAACCATACACTCCTTTCAGAAGCGCTTGAAAAATGGCCTGTCAGTCTTATGGAATATTTGCTTCCCAGGCACCTGCAACTCATCTACGAAATAAACCAGCGCTTATTAAAAGAAGTGGCGTCCATCTGGCCTGATGATGTAAACAGGTTAAAACGCATGTCCTTGATCGAGGAGGGAGAGGTAAAACAGGTTAGAATGGCCCACCTTGCGATTGCCGGTTCACATTCCGTCAACGGCGTGTCGGCGCTTCACACGGAACTGGTCAAGAATTCTCTTGTCCCTGATTTTTATGAACGCTGGCCCGAGCGGTTCAACAACAAAACAAACGGCATAACCCCGCGCCGCTGGCTGCTGAAAGCTAACCCGCTCCTTTCGGATTTACTGAAACAAACCATAGGAGATCGCTGGGTTACAGATCTTGATCAGCTTCGGTCCCTGGAATCATACGCCAAAGACATATCCTTCCAGAAGGAATTTCTCAGAATCAAACAGGCCAACAAATGCAGACTGCAAAAAATTATCTTTGAAACGGCCAGGGTCAATGTAAGCCCCGATACACTATTTGATATTCAGGCTAAAAGGATCCACGAATATAAACGCCAACTTTTAAACGTGATGCACATCATCGATGAGTACCTTTGCCTTATCGAAGACGGTGTTGAGCCGGTAGTCCCCAAAACCTATATCTTTGCGGGCAAAGCAGCGCCAGGGTATTGGGCGGCTAAACAGATCATAAAACTGATCAACAACGTGGGGAAAATAATAAACAGGGATGATCGGGTAAAAGACATGATAAAGGTAGTCTTTATACCGGACTACAGGGTATCTCTGGCGGAAAAAATTATTCCTGCCGCTGATTTGAGCGAACAGATCTCAACGGCCGGCACTGAAGCCTCAGGAACGGGAAACATGAAATTCGCCTTGAACGGAGCCATCACCATCGGCACGTTAGATGGAGCCAATATCGAAATTATGGAAGAAGTCGGGAAAGATAATATCTATATTTTCGGACTCAAAACTAAAAAAATTCAGGAAATCAATCGCTTAAAATCTTACCGCCCGTTGGACTACTACCATCGCCATAAAGGGATCCGGCGTGTGATGGATGCGCTGCAAGGCGACCGCTTCTGCCCTGAAGAACCCGGTCTCTTTAAATGGATTTTTCGTTATATTTTGGACCAGGGAGACAGTTATTTTCATCTGGCCGATTTTATGTCATATAAAAAGGCTCATGCCAAGGCAGGAAAAGAATATAAAAATTCTTCTCTCTGGGCACAAAAGGCCATATTAAATGTGGCGCGAATGGGAAAGTTTTCAAGTGACCGAGCCGTATCCCAATATGCCAGGGAAATCTGGAATATAAAACCTGTGCAAGAGGATTAAAAAATGCAGATTGAAAGCAGCAAAATAGATGACGTTCTTGTCGTGATGCCTCTGGAAAAACAGATCGATGCTTCCTCGGCGGTCGATTTTAAAGAAAAAATGCTAAGATGGATCAATGACGGCAATAATAAAATTGTGCTGAATCTTTCGCAAGTCGATTTTGTAGACAGCAGCGGACTTGGCGCCATATTGTCCAACCTAAAAAGGCTCGGAACCGACGGGGACCTGTATGTCTGTTGCATCAAGGAAGCGGTAATGAATCTCTTTAAGCTCACCAGGATGAATCGCATACTTAAAATTTTTTCTTCGCAAGATGAAGCGGTTAAGGTCTTGGCAGCCTCTAATATTAAAGGATAATTTTCAGATACGTGCTGTTTCTCCCTTTTTCATCTCGAGAATATATCACTTCGTCAACAGATTGTGAAATAATATAAAAACCGAACCCGTGATCCTTTGACCCGTCAAATTTCGGCAATGGGACCAACGACGGCTTAAAACCCTTTCCCCAGTCGTAAAATTTAAGAACCATTTTATTTCCCGATATGCCGGCGTGTATCTGAATCCGTCCATCCGTATGCCCGCGATATGCGTGCTTAATGATGTTGGCCGTAACTTCGGTAATGGCCAGTTCGATCCGGTCAATTTTGATCCGGTCAATGCGTTTGCCATCAATAAGAAAACCCGGTATTTTTTCACAATATTCTCTGATAAAAGCCCGAACCCTCTTAAGCTCTTTCAGGTCACTCTTTATCTCAAGCTTTGCTTCACCTGGTTTTGCTTCACTGGGTTTTACTTCACTGGGTTTTGCTTTATTCGGCAAATTCTGTTTTGAAATTTTTTTAATCAATCTTTACTACCACGCATGTAAAATCATCATCAAATGTGCCGGATCCTGAAAAATCGACGATCTCTTTTAAAACATTATTTATCAAACTATCCGGATTAATTCTTGCGTTTTTTTGCACGATATCGACCAGTCGTTCTTCGCCATATAAACTGCCATCCTGATTCACGGCTTCCGTCAACCCGTCCGAGTAAAAAAAGAAAATATCCCCGGACTTAAAAGGAACGGAAATCTGTTTAAAAGGTTCTGTTTCCGGAAATCCTAAAGGCATGTTCTCCCCCTGGAGCAGGTTGCATCTGCTTGAATCATTATGGAAGTGGATCGTTCGCATATGACCGCAATCAACAAAAACAAAAAGATTTTTTGACAGGTCAAATCGAGCGTAACAAAGAGTGACAAATGTTTCAAGTTCTTCCATTTGATCAATCATGCCGTCATGAACGGATGAAACAATTTTTTCAGGATTTGGGAGTTGTTTGCTGTTTTCCAAACAACTAAGTTCATTTAAAACACGCAAAAAATGATTCTTCATGGCCGCCCCCAACAAGGCGGCGGGAATCCCTTTGCCCATAACGTCTCCCACCACTACGTCAAGACTCTGTTCATTCAGTCTGAAAAAATCGTAGAAATCACCGTCGATTTTTTGTGAAGGGATAGTTAACTGCGCTACCTGCATACCCTTAAGGTCTTGGGGAGGTTGACCTATGAGAAGAGTAGTCTGAATCCTGGCGGCAATATTGATTTCATGCTCTCGCGCTTTGGCCAGCTCGGCTTCCATCTCTTTAAGCCGCCTTGCCTGCTCGCAAGCCTTGACGGCCTGTTTAATCAGAGCGATTAGTTCCTTTGGGTTAAAAGGTTTTGTTACATAGTCGAACGCGCCATACTTCATGGCATCCACGGCGTTGGAAACATCATCGCTTGCCGTAACCATAATCGACGGCAAATCCTTATAGTTTTTCTGTATATACCTCAAACATTCCATGCCGTCCATTTCAGGCATCTGAATGTCAAGAAGTATGGCGCTGATTTGGTCAGAAAGAAGCTCAATGGCTTTTTTCCCGTTTTCCGCTGTAACAACATCGAAACCGGCATTTTGCAAGGTACGTTGCATCATGGCGCGTATGATAGGATCGTCATCCGCAATAAGAATCTTGCGGGGGGCGGGGGCGCTATCAGCATCTGAACCGGATAAAGAGGACTTATATGATTTGTCTATCTTGTCTTTTAACATGGCTTGTCTTTTAACATGGCATCTATGTCTTGATTCCGGTAGTCAAATATTGAAATATTGTCCGCTAATCATCAATTTTATCGATATATTCTTTAAGGCGGATGAATTCATCCACCAGT
This sequence comes from Deltaproteobacteria bacterium, assembly GCA_030596405.1. Lineage (GTDB taxonomy): Bacteria > Desulfobacterota > Desulfobacteria > Desulfobacterales > JAUVKB01 > JAUVKB01. The sequence goes on along the minus strand of JAUVKB010000028.1, from coordinate 7,959 downwards.
TCGGCAAGCGCCGGTCTTGCTTCTTCAAGATTACCCTTTTTCCCGATCTGTTCGAGACGGAGCGCCACATCGTTAATCCCGTTCACCCTCAGGTTTGCAGATGAGCCTTTTAAAGTATGCGCAATACGGGAAAGCTCTTGCGCATCGCCGCCGGCCAGGGCGGTTTTAAGCGCTTCGATTTGTTCCGGCAGGTTCTTTACAAAAAGCTGAAGCAATTCTTTTAGAAAGTCTTTGTCTCCCATAACCTGCTCTATGGCCTTTTCAATATCGACAGGGGAGCGCTTATCTGTTTTACATGAAGAATTTTTCTGCGCCGGTGGCTGTTCCTGATCCTGCGCCTGATCACTGGTGGGGCTGTAATCCTCTTTCCCTTTACCCGTCCAGATATCGATTTTAGACAGGAGTTCCTGAGGCCTTACCGGTTTGGAAATATAGTCATTCATCCCTGCTTCAAGACATTTTTTACGATCACCTTTCATGGCATATGCTGTCATAGCTATAATCGGGATATCGTGATTGCGCACTGCCGACATAGGATTTCGGATTTCGGCTGTTGCCTCAAACCCGTCCATCTCAGGCATGAGTATATCCATCAGCACCAGATCATAATGATCCGCTTCAAGCGCTTTTATGGCTTCCCTGCCATTATTCGCCACATCAACGTGATGCCCGTCTTTTTCTATAATCTTTAGCGCCACTTTTTGATTTACAAAATTATCTTCGGTAAGCAGAATGCGAATTTTTTGTTTTTTATCTTCTGCAAGGTTACGCGGGGGAACAACAGGTTTGACGGGCTTTTTAACAGGAGTGTGAGGGATGTCAAGAGCAGCGGACTGTTTTCTAAACACGGCCGTAAACCAGAATGTTGAGCCTTTACCCTTCCTGCTTTCAACACCGATCTGTCCACCCATCATATCGGCGATCCTTTTGGAAATCGCAAGCCCCAAACCCGTTCCGCCGTACCGGCGGGTTGTCGATGCGTCTATTTGCGTGAATGATTGGAACAGATTGTACTTTTTTTCCTGAGAAATGCCTATTCCCGTATCTGTAACAGAAAAATAAATTGTGACGCTGGTGTCGGTTTCTTCCTTTATTTTAGCGTGAACAACGACCTCACCCTTTTCCGTAAATTTTATTCCATTGCCCACAAGATTCATGAGGATTTGGCGCAGGCGTCCAGGGTCGCCTACCAAAAGGGATGGGACTTTATGATCTACCAGACTTGTAAATTTAAGACCCTTATCATAAGCCTCAGTCGCCAAAAGGTCCGTTACCTCCTCAATTACTGTCCTGATGTTAAGATCGATATTCTCAAGTTCGAATTTTCCAGTCTCGAGCTTGGAAAAGTCAAGGATGTCATTAATAATCGCTAAAAGGGCATCAGAGCTGTTTCTGATTGTTTCGGCATAATCGAGTTGTTCAGGTGTCAACCTGCTATCCAACAGCAGACCGGTCATGCCGATAATACCGTTCATGGGAGTGCGAATCTCGTGGCTCATGTTGGCAAGAAACTCGCTCTTGGCAATATTGGCGGACTCGGCATCCTCTTTAGCTCTAACCAGCTCCTCTTTAGCCCTGACCTGTTCGGTAATATCGGTATAGATGCCGAGAATGCCGAACACATTGCCGTTTACGTCACGGAGCGGGACGTTGCTGGTCAGAAAATTTGTAACTGTCCCGTCGGTTTTAACCTTTGATTTTTCTATGTTAAGGATCGGTTTGTCACCATCCATAACCTTTTTATCAAACTGCAAATAAAAATCCGATTCTTTCCTTTTCCATCCCAAATCGTAATCTGTTTTACCGATAATATTTTTTGGTGAACTTAATTTTACAACCTTTGCAAAACTGTTGTTGCAACCAAGATAGATAGATTGTCTGTTTTTCCAGAAAACCAGGTGAGGTATGTGAAAAAGAATGTTGTCGAGGAGTTCTTTCTGATTCTGCAATTTATCTTCCGCGCGCTCGAGATCTACAATATCCTTTTCCAGTTTACGCTGCATCACAACCAGTTTTTGGTTTGCCTCTTCCAGTTCCCGATTTTTTTGAATGGCGTTTTCATAAGTGGAAAACAGAAGATCGGCAATCTGTGCGCGATCCGAAGTAATACAATGCTTTTTGCCCGCGAAAAAAAATTCGGCGCATCCGGCCTCACCTGCGGTATCTGTTGTTTCAGACTTTCTCAATCCATGATTCAGCAGTGTGTTATTAATACGTGAAACCAACAGGTTCTCATCATAAGGCTTGGTTAGAAAGTTATTTGCCTTGCACTCAAGCGCTTTGATCACATCTTCTGTGTCTGAAAGGGCTGTAAGAAGAATTACAGGAATACCTTTAAGTCGATCACTTGACTTGATATGCTTGCAGAGTTCATAACCGTCCATACCGGGCATAATGATATCGCTTATTACAAGATCCGGGAGCCGGTCTTTAAGATATGACAGGCCTTCTATGCCATTACGGGCAACCGCAACTTGATAATCATGCCGCTTAAGAATGCTTTCCAGTTTCAGAGCTTGCGTCATGCTGTCTTCAACAATCAAGATTTCTTTTTTTGAATTCATAATCCAGTCAAGTTATACTATTTTTTGTTAACCGGTATAGTTTGATGGAATCGTAAAGAGGCGCGAAGCGACTTTTTACGAGGTTATCATATTTAAAATAAGCTGCAATATCTTTCGGAGAAAGGATGTGATTTGCCGCGCCTATTTTTATGGCTTCTCCCGGCATGCCGTGAACTATTGAGCTCTCCTTGTCTTGAGCTATGGTTACGCAACCTCTTCCTTTCATCATATTAAGTTCGCAAGACCCGTCTTTTCCCATACCGGTGAGCAATACGCCGGCTGCCCTGCTCCTGAAGTTTTCTGCAATAGAACGGAAAAGGTAAGAAACAGAAGGCTTAAGACCGTTTTCAGGATGACTTTTACTGAGAATAATTTTACAGTTTGCCGTAATCCCCATATGGAAACCGTCCGGCGCAAGATAGACATATCCTTTCTTGACATGATTTCCATGAGCAGGAACAAGGACGGGGAAAGAAGTCGTTTTGCCCAGCCATTCCATAAAACCATGAAGAAAGCCTGATGCAATGTGTTGCACGATTAATATTGGAACCGGGAAATCAGGCTTCAGACTGGAAAGAATGGCCCGTATAACAGGAGGGCCTCCCGTGGAAGCGCCGATAGCCACTATATCTACTTTGCAAGGAGCCGGTGTTAAGACCTTTTGAGGTGCCATCACGGCAGTTGTGTCTGCTCGTTTATATTTTGCAAACCGTCTCACCACTTTGACTTCAGACATCAGTTTCACGGTTTCTATAACTTGTGAAACCATGCGTCCGGATTCCGGGTGGCCGGGACCTTTAGGCTTTTCAACTGCAGCAACAGCTCCGGCCTGCATGGCTTGAAACATTTTTTCAACATCTTTAGAATTCCAGCTTGCGCTTACGATAACGATAGGCAAAGGGTGTAATTCCATGATCTTACGTGTCGCCTTGTAGCCGTCCATCCTGGGCATATGAATGTCCATAGTTACGACATCCGGATGCTTCAACCGCACCAATTCTACAGCCTCCACACCGTCTTTGGCCACTCCTGCCACTTCAAGATCCTTATCGCTGTCGATGATATGCTTCATATATTTCCGAACCGTTGGCGAATCATCCACAATTAAAACTTTTATCATTTAATCCCCTTTACGGAGTCATCTTTTTGTTCAGGTGCTATTTAAATCAATCTGCCTACAACATCTATAAGACTGTCTTGATCAAAACCGCTTTTTACGATATAGGCATTAGCGCCGATGTCAATGCCGCGTTCCCTCTCTTTATCAGATTGCGACCCTGTAATCAGCACAACCGGTGTATCAGCAAGTTTCTTGTTGCCCCGTATTTTTGCCGTCAGTTCAAATCCATCCATTACAGGCATTTGCACATCTGAAACCACCAGATTAAACGGTTCCTTTTTGAGTATTGTATAAGCATTTTGGCCGTCCGTAGCCGTTTTGACCATATACCCGGCCCCCTCCAGAATATTTTTAAAGAGCATTCTCGAAGTAATCGAATCTTCCACAACTAAAATAGACTTTTTTTTCTCTTCTTCCGCTCTGGTTGAAAGGTCTTCGAAGGAACGGGAGACAACGTCGGGCGACTTTAACAAATCATGGACGTTCAAAATCAGAGCCACCTTCCCTGTGCTAAGAATAGTTGCGCCTGCAATATTTGGCACCCGGATTAGCTGCTTGCCAAGGCTCTTGGCTAAAACTTCCTGTTCGTTCAATAGTTCATCCACCCTGAATGCAATCTGTTTTTCCCCGTTTCCCAAAACCAGAGCCGTTATAAAAGGCATTTTATCATTTTGTTTGGGTTTCCGGGAAAGTTTAAGGGCATCGGAAAGTTCCAACAAAGAAATTACCTGTCCATCCGGGGAAATAGTAGCTTTGTTCTCAACGGTTTTAATCTTGTCCCGCTTTATTCTCAACACACATTCCACATGGAAGGATGGCAGAATAAAAAGGCTCTCTTCCACTTGCACAAGAAGGCCTCTAAATGTGGCCAGACTGACCGGTAACACTATCTTGAAAGATGAACCCTTGCCCGGAGTCGTTTCTACTGACACAAAACCGCCCAATTCTTCAACTTTTTCCTGAACAATGGCAAGCCCGAGCCCGCGGCCTGAAATTTGAGTGACGGCTGAGCTGGTGGAGACTCCGGATCGAAAGACAAGGGGAATCGCTTCCATGCCTTTCAGGAGATCCGCCTCCTTTTTAGAAACAATCCCCTGCTTTACCGCTTCTTTTTTGACTTTGGCAAGATCAATCCCGCTTCCATCGTCGGATATAAAAATTTCAACCTTATTGTCTTCGGACTGGGAAATTACAAGCTTTATCGTGCCACGAGACGGTTTTTGCCGTTCAACCCTCTTTTCCGGGTTTTCAATGCCATGATCGACCGCATTGCGCAACAGATGAATGAGCGGGTCTTTCATTTCTTCAAGAATGCGTCTGTCTATCTCAATACTTTCTCCTTCAAGCACAAGATCCACTTCCTTGCCCTGGCCACGCGAGATATCACGAACCATTCTCGGAAACATCTCAAAGAGCGCTGAAAAGGGAAGCATTGCAATCTGTTTCATTTCATCCAGAAAATCGTCCACCATCCTCGACATCATATTCAAATCCCGTTCCGATGCGCTTTTCAGTCTCTTTGCCCTTCTTATTGAAGATTGGAGGTAATGTTGATTTCGATCAAAAAAGGCCAAAAAATCGGCCAAAGGTGAAGAGTTCCCGCCTCTTTTTGAAAAAGGCTCTTTTTTTTTAATCTGCCCGCGTAGCAAACTAAATTCCGATTCCTCTTTGGCGCATCTTTTGTCCCAATACTCAAAAAAATCGACGGCGCTTTGAAGACTACGCAAATGTTGTTTCGACATCATCTTGAGAGAAATTAATTCTTCAGCCTTGAGAAGGAGCCTGTCAAGTTTAGACGTAGATATCCTTATGGTTCCCAATGCTGGTGATTTTACAGTGGCGGGCACAGGTTTTGGCGGTATCTTTTCAATTTTTGTCCCCTCGAACGGAATATAATCGACATATTCTTTTTTGTCGCCGTGTTTGAGCTTTTCGAGTTGGTTAATCAGGTTTGCGATTTCTTCGTTTTCAGAAAATATCTGGTCATTTCTATAGACATCTAAAAAATTTTCTATAACCCTCAAAAAAGCATAAATCGCGTCAAAAAAATTGCCGGAAAGTTTGATCTCTCCTTTTTTTATGCCTGAAAAAATGCTTTCGACAGACTGGCAAAGAGTCTCAATCTCCGTCAAATCCACAGCTCGCGCAGCTCCTTTAAGGCTGTGTGCTTCCCTGAAAAGTGCTTCTAAGATAGATCTTTGTTTGTCCGGTTCAGACATTTTTTCAAGCCCGGCCAAACCGGAAGAAAGGGAGGCAAGACGTTCTTCGGCCTCTACTTTAAATGCTTCCCGGAGTTTTACAAGCAACTCCTCTTCGTTCATATATCACCTTATACCGTAAATTGTTCAGCCATAGTCTTCATTTTTTGTCCCAAGTCCTCAAGATTTAAGGTAGCGGTTTCCAGATGTTTTGCGCTGTCCATGTTTTCCGTGCTGGCCGCCTTGATGCTCTCCATGGCCTGGGCAAGCTGATCCATGCCGATCAATTGCTGCTGGCTTGATGCGGCAACCTGGGTGAAAGCCTGAGCAGCCTCCTTGACACTTGTTGTAAGGGTTTTAATGGCATCCCCGGCCTGAGCGGATAAATCCATGCCGGTTTCAACCGCTTTGCCCCCCCGTTCCGTTGCCATTGCAGCCGCTCCCGCCGCTTTTTGAATATCGTTTAATATGGTTCTTACCTGCTTTGTGGCCTCTTTGGACTCCTGTGCAAGAATTTTTACCTCCTGTGCCACTATATTAAAGCTTTTGCCGTGTTCGCCCGCCTTTGCCGCCTCAATGGCGGCATTAACCGAAAGAAGATTTGATTGATCCGCCAAATCATTCACAGCGCTGACGATTTTCCCTATACTTTGAGTCTGATCACTGAGTTTTGCAATGCTTTCAGAGATGTACTCCATCTCTTCTTTAATGCGGTTCATACCTGCTATAGCATTTTTTGTCGCTTTTTGGCCGTCCTCGGATATCCGGGCCACCTTTTTTGCGCTTTCCGCAACATCCCCGGCCTTTTTATTGGAAACGTGAACGGTCTGCTTCACCTCTTCAACTGTGGTTGTAATTTCACTTACCGAACCGGTTGTCTCGGAAGCACTGGCGGCAACCTGCACAGCCGTAGATGAAATCTCTTTTGATAAGGAAGCCAGTAATTCAACGCCGCCGGTTATTTTTTTGAACATCTGGTCAAAATTAACGGCGATCTTGTTGAGCGACCTGGCAAGAAGACCAACCTCGTCGTTTTGATCTATATTGAGTTTATCGTCAAAAATTCCGTTTGCCAGACTTTCAGCAAAAAGCACTCCCCGTTTTATCGGAATTGTAAGGGACCTGGTTACAAAAAACGCAAGAATAACGCCAAGAATAACGGAAAAGGTTGTTAATATAATCATTAGTTTTTTAAATGAAACCATGGTTGAATTTATGGCCACGGATGCTCTCTTTTCGAGTTCTTCCGATGCTCTAATCGCTTCCCTGGCAAATTTGACCATTATCTTTTCCTTTGATTCCTGTTGATAAGTCAGGTCAACAAGCTGTTCAAATTTTTTTTGATAGGTTGCTGTCATCAAGGAAAAGCCTTTATCGTTTTCCAGCAATAAATTTTTATCATCGATCAGCCCGTTTATCTTTGAGAGCACCACGTTTACAGCCTCAACGTATTTTTCCTCTCTCCGCAGCAGATAATTCTTTTCCTGACGCCGCGCTTCTAAAAGATAGTTTGCAAGACGGTTACGCTTTTCAAGAATCTCGACATTCTTTTTTAATTCCTTAAAGTCTTTGGAAGCCTCTACGGTTTGTTTTACTTCTTCCCATAATTCTTCCGACGTTTTAATCGCTTTTCTGGCTATTTTAATCATCCCCCTTTTTTTTGCTTCCTGTTGATAAATCAGATCAACAAGCTGTTCAAAGGCATTTTCGCAGCCGGCAAACATCCGGGAAAAATCATTATCCTCTTTTATTGGTGTTTCCATATTATCTATATGAGTTTTTATTTTAGCATACATTGCAAGTACGGCTTCAATATATTTTTGGTCTCCGTGTAACAAATAATTCTTTTCCTGACGCCGCGCTTCAAGAATGTAGGTTCTAAAACGGCTCTGATCACAGGCAAATTTTACTTTTTGGGCCACGTACCCGAGACTGATCCACCCTGTTAAGCCGAGAGCAGCCGAAATAAAGACTAAAACGCCAAAACTAAAACTCTGCCTAATCCCTAATTTCATATTTCTAAGCAATTTTATTCCCCTTGTTGTTAGGTTGAAAAATCTACTTTTCCTGATACATC